>NZ_JAJGRC010000020.1 GCF_020786625.1 Salinicoccus sp. RF5 | reverse complement strand
AAGGACTCGACATCGAAGTCACGAATTCGGCCATCAACCAGCTGAAGGGTGATGAAGACATCATCATCACACAGAAGACGCTGACTGAAAGGGCCGAAAGCAAAGTGCCTACTGCCAAGCATATTTCGGTCGACAACTTCCTCATCCTCTTCAGCTGCCTTCTCCGCTTCTTCCTGCTTACGTTCCTCTTCAGCTGCCTTCTCCGCTTCTTCCTGCTTACGTTCCTCTTCAGCTGCCTTCTCCGCTTCTTCCTGCTTACGTTCCTCTTCAGCTGCCTTCTCCGCTTCTTCCTGCTTACGTTCCTCTTCAG
>NZ_JAJGRC010000019.1 GCF_020786625.1 Salinicoccus sp. RF5 | reverse complement strand
AACGCTTACTTACAGCTCCCCAGAGCATATCGGTGTTGGTTCCGTCCTTCATCGGCTCTTGGTGCCAAGGCATCCACCGTGCGCCCTTCATTACTTAATCGCAATGAAATTGTGAGTGTGCCAGCTACGCTGACACAACGCGTGTTTTTTTGAACTCTTTCGGTTCTCGGTTTTCTACGCTAGATTTTCGGTTAAAAATCATTTTTCGCATTGTTTCTATACGGTTTTCAATGTACATGATGAATAGCCAAATAAGACCATTCAAAACTGAATACAATATGTCAACGGTTCCGCTACACCTGACTGGCAGGTGTCTCCTATAATATCCTTAGAAAGGAGGTGATCCAGCCGCACCTTCCGATACGGCTACCTTGTTACGACTTCA
>NZ_JAJGRC010000018.1 GCF_020786625.1 Salinicoccus sp. RF5 | reverse complement strand
GTCCAGGACTCCACCCCGGACACCGACGAGTCCCGACGCCGCCTGGGCTCCTACCTGACCTTCACCGCCGCGCACGTCAACGTGATCACCAGCGCCATGTTCATCACCGCCATGGCCGGCAACCCGCTGGCCGTGGACGCCGCAGCCAAGCTCGGGGTGGAGATCTCCTGGGGTCAGTGGGCCCTCGCCGCCCTGGTCCCCGGCCTGGTCAGCCTGGCCGCCGTGCCGTGGCTGCTCATGAAGATCTACCCGCCCACGCTCAAGGAGACCCCGGAAGCACCGGCCATGGCACGCCGGGACCTCAAGACCATGGGCTCCATGACCCGCGGCGAGATCGTGATGGCCTGCACCTTCGTGCTCCTGCTCCTGCTGTGGGTGTTCGGCAC
>NZ_JAJGRC010000017.1 GCF_020786625.1 Salinicoccus sp. RF5 | reverse complement strand
CCATATTCCAATAGCCATTAGCCGAATCACTGACCCGGCTTCCAGTCGGGTCGAGCTGCGTCGTAGCCCTGGACGGGGTGGGGTGGCAAGGGGTTATATTTTACCAAATTGGGAAAACGAAGATCGGGGTCGGCATCAATTTGCAGATAGAGGGAGTAGTAGAATTTCTCAAGCTTTTCATCCGGCGTATACCACATTGCACTTGAAGGAGGCGTCCTCTTTCCGAAGACGCGCGAGAGAAAAAAGGCTGCACTCCTGCCGCCTTGAGAGACGGAGACTTGATAGTAGCTAAGTGCCTTTGGATAATTATTTTCAACCAACTCATAGTAGCTTCCAAGCTCATAGCTCGCCGGAGCATAACCTTGACTGGAAGCACAACTGGCATACGCCAGCCCCAATTC
>NZ_JAJGRC010000016.1 GCF_020786625.1 Salinicoccus sp. RF5 | reverse complement strand
ACAGGGAACCGCCTTGGCGTATCGTCCCGAATAAATGTGACGTTTTGCGCAGCGCCCTTCCGGGTTTGCACGATTGGTATAGCCCTGGCTGGATGAAATTCACTCTTGCCGCTGGCCAGCGTAGTTCTTTGCAAGTCAAAAGTTCGCCGTCAATAATTATTGTGGATAACTATTGTTCCAGGCTTTTCCTGTCAACTGTGCGAAGCGTCAGCTTATTGCCGGTTTTTTCTCTCGCTATTGCTTTCTCCACGTTCCGAAGAAGTTCGGGCGTGCAGGTTTCTTTGCTGTTTTCAGCGAGAACCATTCGTTTCAACAATTCGAATATGTGGAGATTCAGAAATGAAAAATCAGGTGAATGCCCTGGCGGTTCTAAGTGTGGGTGAAATCGAACAAGTTTCTGGCGCCGGGACTTTCCTGGGC
>NZ_JAJGRC010000015.1 GCF_020786625.1 Salinicoccus sp. RF5 | reverse complement strand
CAGCAGGCGTAAGGCCATTCCCGTCGATTCGCTGCTGCAACGGAGGCAGCGCCTGGATCACTTGCCGAAGAAGAGCCCGGAGCGGGCCCGTCAGGTGGCCCTTGTAGCTGAACTGTACGGCGTTTCCTCCAGTACGGTCTATCGCGCCCTGGTCCTTCTGCACAGGCCTAGGCAGCCCACCGCTCCGACCAGGGCAAGCCCCGCGTCCTGCCCCAGGCGGAACTGGAGCGCTACTGCGAACTGATTGCGGCGTTGAAGCTGCGCACCACCAACAAGCAGGGGCGGCATCTATCTACACACCACGCCATTGAGCTGCTGGAAGAGTACGGTGTAGAAACTGACCGGGGCCTCATTGTTGCCCCAAGAGGCGTACTCCACAGACCCACCGTCAACCGATATCTATCACATTGGCGATTAAGGCCTGCTCAACTGTCC
>NZ_JAJGRC010000014.1 GCF_020786625.1 Salinicoccus sp. RF5 | reverse complement strand
CAGCAACTGTCCGCCGGCGTTTCGGTGCAACGCACCGCCGAGATCCTCGGCTACGAGTCGGTCAGCTCGTTCATCGGCATGTTCCGCAAGGCGCTCGGCAGCCCCCCGGCCCGCTACGTGCGCGACAGCATGCGGCGGCCAGCCGACTGAACGAAGGTCGACGGAAAGGTCTTGCAGTTCGTCAGCTGTTCTCCCCCGAGGCTGGCACTCGAAGGCACTTCTGGGAATAATGCCGCCCTTTTTTCTCCAGGAGGATCAGATGGTTACGCACTTCTTGAGCGAATCCGGCCAGGCAGCCTGCGGGCGCGGCGACAGCAACGTGAACGGCTCGAGCGACGTCGGCCAGGTCAGTTGCAAGACCTGCCGGCGCACCAACGCCTTCGCCCAGGCCCAGGAAAACGCCGCTCCGGCCAGTGCCCCTGTCACCCCCACCGCCGCTGCGCCAG
>NZ_JAJGRC010000013.1 GCF_020786625.1 Salinicoccus sp. RF5 | reverse complement strand
CCCTGGTGGAACGGCAGATCCAGGAGAACGGCGTCACCTACAACGTTTACGCCGATCCCAAGGGCACCGACCGCCCCTGGGCGCTGGACCTTCTGCCGAACCTGCTGTCCGCCGCCGAGTGGCAGCCGATCGCCGCTGGTGTGGCGCAGCGTGCTCGGCTGCTCAATGCGCTGCTGGCCGACCTGTACGGCGACCAGCGTCTGCTCGCCGAAGGGCTGCTGCCCAGCGAACTGGTCTTCGGCCATCCGAACTTCCTCTGGCCGGCGCTCGGCATCCGGCCGCCCGGCGGGATTTTCCTGCACAGCTATGCCGTGGACCTGGCGCGCGATGCCGACGGACGCTGGCAGGTCCTTGCCGACCGCACCCAGGCTCCGTCCGGCGCGGGCTATGCGCTGGAGAACCGGCAGATCGTCTCGCGGGCCTTGCCGGAACTCTATCGCGACCTGCGCGTGCAGC
>NZ_JAJGRC010000012.1 GCF_020786625.1 Salinicoccus sp. RF5 | reverse complement strand
CTAGCACGTAGCTCAAGTAGCGCCCGTCGATCGCCGCCAATACCCCGCGCTTGCCGTCGAAGTCCCGCAGGACCAGCAGCGCGGCGTCCGGCGTGACTTGGTTGCCGGGCATCAGCAAGAGGCGTCCGTCGACATAGTTCTCGATCCGCACCGGCTCGTCGAAGCCGCCGAACAACGACGTGCAATAGATCGTATTGTCGCGCGTCAAATTGACCGAGCGTACGAACGGCATGATCGCCACTTGCTCGCGCAGCGCCAGTTCGGCCTCGGGACAGGGGCGCCCCGCCACCGGCATGACCTTGCGCGCCGCCAACGCAGCGTTGTCGAGCATCCGTTCGAACTGCCGCACCGCATTCCCGGCTGCCTGCTCGGACGTCTCCTGGAGGCTTCGCTCGGCCTGCCAGTAGAGGATGAGCAGCCCCAGGACGATCGGCATCACCCCGACCAGCACGGACAACGAC
>NZ_JAJGRC010000011.1 GCF_020786625.1 Salinicoccus sp. RF5 | reverse complement strand
ACCCCGGCCTGCGCCTGATGTGCCGGCCATCCTACGAGGAGCGCGCGAGCAGTCCCTTCGACTATCCGCTGTCCAGCCGCTTCGACGAGAACGACAGCGTGCTGCTGTTCGACAAGGCGCTGATTCCCTGGGAGGACGTCCTGGTCTACCGCGACCTGCGCCGCGCCACCGGCTTCTATGCCGAGTCGGGCTTCGCCAACCTGTACAACTTCCAGTCCGGCATCCGCCTCGGGGTGAAGCTGGAGCTGATGATCGGCCTGCTTTCCCTCGGCGTGCGCGCCAATGGCACCCAGAGCTTCCGCGGGATACAGGCTGCCCTCGGCGAGCTGATCGCCCTGCAGCACCTGCTGCAGGCGCTGACCACCGCCATGGCCCGCGACCCGGAGCGCAACGCCGCCGGGTCGGCGGTGCCGCGCCTGGAGTACGCCAATGCCCTGCGCATCCAGGTGCCGCAGATCTGGA
>NZ_JAJGRC010000010.1 GCF_020786625.1 Salinicoccus sp. RF5 | reverse complement strand
ATCGTCAACGAGCAGAAGGCGATTCCCGCCCCGCTGAACTACAAGGGCTTTCCCAAGTCGATCTGCACCTCGATCAACCATGTGGTCTGCCATGGCATCCCCAACGAGAAGCCACTGAAGGAAGGCGACATCCTCAACGTCGACATCACCGTCATCAAGGACGGCTACCACGGCGACACCAGCAAGATGTTCCTGGTCGGCAAGACCCCGGAATGGGCCGACCGCCTCTGCCAGATCACCCAGGAATGCATGTACAAGGGCATTTCCGTGGTGCGTCCGGGCGCGCACCTGGGCGATATCGGCGAAATCATCCAGAAGCACGCGGAAAAGAACGGCTTCTCGGTGGTCCGCGAATACTGCGGCCATGGCATCGGCAAGGTGTTCCACGAGGAGCCGCAGGTCCTCCACTACGGTCGTGCGGGTACCGGCATCGAGCTGAAGGAAGGCATGATCTTCACCATCGAGC
>NZ_JAJGRC010000009.1 GCF_020786625.1 Salinicoccus sp. RF5 | reverse complement strand
CCAGAGCAGGCGCAGCGGCGGTCGCCGGCGGCTTTCCGCGAGGTCTTCATGCATCTGCTCGAGGCTCAGCGGATGCCGCAGGGCGGGGCCGGCCCATTGCACCAGCTCCTTTTCCGTGGCGAACCAGCGTTGCAGGATTGGGAAGTGTCCCAGCTGGAATGGGACGAGTTGCAATTCCGGGACGGAACCCGTGCCGGGTGTGGGCATGCGGAGTGCCTCGCTCAGGTCATCGGGGGGAGCCGGCGTTTAACCGGGGACTTCTTGACGATGGCGGTGTTGGTTTCCGCGTAGCCGTTGATCCTGTCCAGCAGCGTGTCGAGCTGTTCCATCGAACGAACCTGGAGGCGGGCGATGAAGCAGTCGTCACCGGTGACCTTGTCGCACTCGGTGAACTCGGCGATGTCCTGGATCTGTCGCTCGACCTCGTGCAGCCTGCCGGGCAGGGGGCGGATGCGCACGATCGCCTGGAAC
>NZ_JAJGRC010000008.1 GCF_020786625.1 Salinicoccus sp. RF5 | reverse complement strand
TGAAGTCGTAACAAGGTAGCCGTATCGGAAGGTGCGGCTGGATCACCTCCTTTCTAAGGATATTATAGGAGACACCTGCCAGTCAGGTGTAGCGGAACCGTTGACATATTGTATTCAGTTTTGAATGTTTTAAATTTCTACATATTAATGTAAAATTAATTCTTGAAATTTCCATTCACAATAGTATAATTGATTACCGTAAAACATGAATGGGCCTATAGCTCAGCTGGTTAGAGCGCACGCCTGATAAGCGTGAGGTCGGTGGTTCGAGTCCACTTAGGCCCACCATTTATAGTTCTTTACGGGGGCTTAGCTCAGCTGGGAGAGCGCCTGCTTTGCACGCAGGAGGTCAGCGGTTCGATCCCGCTAGTCTCCACCATTTTTAAAAACATGTACATTGAAAACCGTATAGAAACAATGCGAAAAATGATTTTTAACCGAAAATCTAGCGTAGAAAACCGAGAACCGAAAGAGTTCAAAAAACACGCGTTGTGTCAGCCTAGCTGGCACACTCACAATTTCATTGCGATTAAGTAATGAAGGGCGCACGGTGGATGCCTTGGCACCAAGAGCCGATGAAGGACGGAACCAACACCGATATGCTCTGGGGAGCTGTAAGTAAGCGTT
>NZ_JAJGRC010000007.1 GCF_020786625.1 Salinicoccus sp. RF5 | reverse complement strand
AGATAGCTGGTGGCGTCGGCTTCGCTGATCTGGAACACCAGCGACTCCGGCGGCAGGCGCGCGGCCTTCAGCGCCACCCCGAGCCAGGGCAGCAGGCCGGGGTCTTGCAGGCTCGCGCTGGACAGGTGGACGAACAGCTTGGTCTGGTGCCCCTTGGCGCGATGCTCGGCGAGCAGCTTGATCGAATTGAGGATCACCCAGCGGTCGATCTTCTCCGCCAGCCCGGCTTCCTTGGCGGCATGCAGGAACTCCGCCGGCGGCACTTCCTGGCCCTGCGGATTGAGCAGGCGCAGGAGCACCTCGTAGTTCTCGTGGCTGTCGCCGCGCAGGCTGATGACTGGCTGGAACAGCAGGCGGAAGCTGTTGGTCTCCAGCGCCTGCTGGAGGATCGCGATGACGTCGCCGCGCTGGGCGGCGGCGGCAAGCTCTTCCGCCGGGTTGTACTGCTTGATCTGCGACCCGCCCTTGCGTGCCGCGTCATCGGCGCAGCGATGCGCACGGTTCATCACGTCCTGGGCCTTGGCGGTCTTCTCGTCGAGACCGGCGACGCCGATGCTGAGGGTGGCCTGGGCGCTGCGGCCGTTCAGCTCGAAAAGGTGGTTCTCGACTTTCTTCAGCAGTCGTTGCAGCGCCGCTTGCGCCTGCTCGGGAGTCTTGCCCTTGAACAGGGCGGCGAAGATCGAATCGCCGAAACGCGCCAGGTCGGCTTC
>NZ_JAJGRC010000005.1 GCF_020786625.1 Salinicoccus sp. RF5 | reverse complement strand
TGCCCGGCGGCGTCCTACTCTCACGGGACGTCAGTCCAACTACCATCGGCGCTGGAGAGCTTAACTGCTGTGTTCGGCATGGGAACAGGTGGGGCCTCTCCGCCATTGCCACCGGACAATATTCAGGTTGAATGATATACATTCAAAACCGGATAGAAACAATGCGCTGCGCAGAAAACCAACACGGTTTTCATTAATTGAATAAGTCATCGATCGATTAGTATTCGTCCGCTGAATGTGTCGCCACACTTACACGCCGAACCTATCCACCTCATCATCTCTGAGGGATCTAATGGGGAAATCTCATCTTGAGGGGGGCTTCATGCTTAGATGCTTTCAGCACTTATCCCGACCATACATAGCTACCCAGCGATGCCGTTGGCACGACAACTGGTCCACCAGTGGTATGTCCATCCCGGTCCTCTCGTACTAAGGACAGCGCCTCTCAAATTTCCTACGCCCACGACGGATAGGGACCGAACTGTCTCACGACGTTCTGAACCCAGCTCGCGTACCGCTTTAATGGGCGAACAGCCCAACCCTTGGGACCGACTACAGCCCCAGGATGCGATGAGCCGACATCGAGGTGCCAAACCTCCCCGTCGATGTGAACTCTTGGGGGAGATAAGCCTGTTATCCCCGGGGTAGCTTTTATCCGTTGAGCGATGGCCCTTCCATGCGGAACCACCGGATCACTAAGTCCGTCTTTCGACCCTGCTCGACCTGTATGTCTCGCAGTCAAGCTCCCTTATACCTTTACACTCTATGAATGATTTCCAACCATTCTGAGGGAACCTTTGAGCGCCTCCGTTACTCTTTAGGAGGCGACCGCCCCAGTCAAACTGTCCACCTGACACTGTCTCCCGCCCGGATCACGGGCGCGGGTTAGAATCTCAACATCACCAGGGTGGTATCCCACCAGTGCCTCCATGTAGACTGGCGTCCACACTTCAATGGCTCCCACCTATCCTGTACAGGTGAGGTCAAGATTCAATATCAGGCTACAGTAAAGCTCCACGGGGTCTTTCCGTCCTGTCGCGGGTAACCTGCATCTTCACAGGTACTATGATTTCACCGAGCCTCTCGTTGAGACAGTGCCCAAATCGTTACGCCTTTCGTGCGGGTCAGAACTTACCTGACAAGGAATTTCGCTACCTTAGGACCGTTATAGTTACGGCCGCCGTTTACTGGGGCTTCGATTCGCACCTTCGCTTACGCTGAGCGCTCCTCTTAACCTTCCAGCACCGGGCAGGCGTCAGCCCCTATACGTCACCTTTCGGTTTGGCAGAGACCTGTGTTTTTGATAAACAGTCGCTTGGGCCTATTCACTGCGGCTCATTTTCATGAGCACCCCTTCTCCCGAAGTTACGGGGTCATTTTGCCGAGTTCCTTAACGAGAGTTCGCTCGCTCACCTTAGAATTCTCTTCCCAACTACCTGTGTCGGTTTGCGGTACGGGCAGTGATATATTCGCCAGCAGCTTTTCTTGGCAGTGTGAACCCACAGCTTCGCCTACTAAATTTCGGCTCCCCGTCACACCTCGTCGTTGTACAGGGCGGATTTGCCTACCCTGACGACTCGATGCTTGGACGTGCACTTCCATTCGCACGCTCTGCTTCTCCTCCTGCGTCACCACTTCACTCAAACACATATCACCGGTACAGGAATTTCTGCCTGTTGTCCATCGCCTACGCGTTTCCGCCTCGGCTTAGGTCCCGACTAACCCAGAGCGGACGAGCCTTCCTCTGGAAACCTTAGTCATTCGGTGGACGGGATTCCCACCCGTCTTTCGCTACTCACACCGGCATTCTCACTTCCAATCGCTCCACATGTCCTCACGGTCATGCTTCCCTGCCATTGGAACGCTCTCCTACCATCAATATAATTGATCCACAGTTTCGGTAATATGTTTAGCCCCGGTACATTTTCGGCGCAGCGTCACTTGACTAGTGAGCTATTACGCACTCTTTAAATGATGGCTGCTTCTAAGCCAACATCCTAGTTGTCTGTGCAACGCCACATCCTTTTCCACTCAACATATATTTTGGGACCTTAACTGGTGGTCTGGGCTGTTTCCCTCTCGACAACGGACCTTATCACCCGCTGTCTGACTCCCGTGCATCACATCTGTGGCATTCGGAGTTTGTCTGAATTCGGTAACCCGGGATGGGCCCCTCGTCCAAACAGTGCTCTACCTCCACGATGCTAACACGAGGCTATACCTAAATATATTTCGGAGAGAACCAGCTATCTCCAGGTTCGATTGGAATTTCTCCGCTACCCACACCTCATCCGGTCACTTTTCAACGTAAGTCGGTTCGGCCCTCCATCCAGTGTTACCTGGACTTCAGCCTGGACATGGGTAGATCACCTGGTTTCGGGTCTGCAACCCCATACTAAACGCCCTATTCAGACTCGCTTTCGCTACGGCTCCGCATCCTCTGCTTAACCTTGCATGAAATCGCAACTCGCCGGTTCATTCTACAAAAGGCACGCCATCACCCATTAACGGGCTCTGACTACTTGTAAGCACACGGTTTCAGGTTCTATTTCACTCCCCTTCCGGGGTGCTTTTCACCTTTCCCTCACGGTACTGGTTCACTATCGGTCACCAAGGAGTATTTAGCCTTGGGAGATGGTCCTCCCAGATTCCGACGGAATTCCTCGTGTTCCGCCGTACTCAGGATCCACCGCAACCGCACATCGCTTCGCATACGGGACTGTTACCCCCTATGGCCGGCCTTTCCAGACCGTTCTGCTCGCGATGATTGGTCTCATCGGTGTCCTACAACCCCAGTCAAAGACTGGTTTGGGCTCTTCCCGTTTCGCTCGCCGCTACTCAGGGAATCGATTTTTCTTTCTCTTCCTCCGGGTACTAAGATGTTTCAGTTCCCCGGGTCTACCTCTGACGGGCTATGTATTCACCCGTCAGTCGCACTAACGTGCGGGGTTCCCCCATTCGGAAATCTCTGGTTCAACGCTTACTTACAGCTCCCCAGAGCATATCGGTGTTGGTTCCGTCCTTCATCGGCTCTTGGTGCCAAGGCATCCACCGTGCGCCCTTCATTACTTAATCGCAATGAAATTGTGAGTGTGCCAGCTA
>NZ_JAJGRC010000002.1:300000-469512 GCF_020786625.1 Salinicoccus sp. RF5 | reverse complement strand
GCTCCTGATCCGCGCGTTCGACTTGCATGTATTAGGCACGCCGCCAGCGTTCATCCTGAGCCAGGATCAAACTCTCCATAATTGGAAGTTCTCTGACTCCGTTGCGGTTTTACTTGTCGCCCAAGTGAATGCCGTAGCATTCGTTTTTATCGGAATTAACGTTGACATATTGTCATTCAGTTTTCAATGTTCTTAATTGATATGAATTAAATGGAGCGGGTGATCGGAATCGAACCGACAACATCAGCTTGGAAGGCTGAGGTTATGCCATTTAACTACACCCGCAGGTTATATTGTTTGAATAAGTAATGATGCGGCTGAGAGGACTTGAACCTCCACGGGATTTAACTCCCACTAGGCCCTCAACCTAGCGCGTCTGCCGATTCCGCCACAACCGCATGTTATGTTTTTAGCGACAAAATTCAGTATACACTTTATCGTATTGATTGTCAATAACTTTTTTCGCTCTTTTGTTTCTCGTTTGAGCGACAAAAACTATTATATACTCTGCAGCATCTCAAGTCAATACTTTCGCTAAAATTTTTAAAAAGTGACCCGTACGGGATTCGAACCCGTGTTACCGCCGTGAAAGGGCGGTGTCTTAACCACTTGACCAACGGGCCATTGGAATAATGCAACGATATTTATAATAAAGGGTAATGGGTTTAAAGTCAATACGTTTTTAATATATTTTTTACAGGAATATAATATAACATATCCCCTGGTCCCTTCGGCCGTCTTTCTTCATATATATAGTAACTATCCATCAAACGATTGGCAAACGATTGGCGGCAGGCCCGGAGCCATTATTTATATGACAGGACTCTCCTGACCAGCTGATATACTGATCGCTTTTTTAATTTATACACATTTTATTCAAATAATTTGGATGGTTATCTATTGTTTTTTAAGTTTATTGTGTTACTATTTATTTATAATCATTCTAAACAAGGATTATAAATAACTTCTTGGAGGGATTTACCAATGGATTTTGAAAACAAGAACAATATGCCTGGGGACGCACGTACTGGCGGCGGCACACATCCGAGGGAACAAGGAAAGAACCAGCCGAGTGATCGTCTGACTACTCTGTTTGGTGCACCTGTAGGTGACCGCGAAAATTCAATGACTGCTGGACCGCGTGGACCTATGGTAATGCAGGATCCCTACTTCCTTGAACAAATGGGGCATTTCGACCGTGAAGTCATCCCTGAAAGACGTATGCACGCAAAAGGCTCAGGTGCCTACGGTACTTTTACTGTAACTCATGATATCACAAAATATACAAAGGCCAAAATCTTCAGCGAAGTTGGAAAGCAGACTGAAATGTTCGCACGTTTCTCTACTGTTGCCGGCGAACGTGGTGCAGCAGATGCTGAACGTGACATCCGTGGCTTCGCCCTTAAATTCTATACTGAAGAAGGTAACTGGGACCTTGTCGGCAACAACACGCCTGTATTCTTCTTCCGTGATCCTAAGCTCTTCGCAAGTTTGAACCACGTCGTAAAACGTGACCCGAGAACAAACATGCACAATGCTGAAAGCAACTGGGATTTCTGGACACTGCTTCCTGAAGCGTTGCACCAGGTGACGATCCTCATGACTGACCGCGGTATTCCAAAAGGCTACAGGAACATGCATGGTTTCGGTTCCCACACATACAGCATGGTCAATGCAGACAATGAGCGTGTATGGGTCAAATTCCACTTCAGAACCGAACAGGGCATCGAAAACCTGACAGCTGAAGAAGCTGAAGAAGTGATTGCGAAAGACCGCGAATCTTCCCAAAGGGATCTCTACAACGCAATTGAAGAAGGCAACTTCCCTAAATGGAAACTATACATCCAGGTAATGACTGAAGAGCAGGCGAAGAACCACTACCACAACCCATTCGACCTGACAAAAGTTTGGTACAAGGACGAGTTCCCACTGATTCCTGTTGGTGAATTTGAGCTCAACCGCAACCCTGAAAACTACTTCGCAGAAGTTGAACAGGCTGCGTTTGCTCCTACAAACATCGTTCCAGGTATCGGTTTCTCCCCTGATAAGATGCTTCAGGGCCGTCTGTTCTCCTATGGAGATACTCAGCGCTATCGTCTCGGTGCGAACCACCATCAGATTCCAGTCAACTCTCCAAAAGCGGCATCCAATGTATGTCCATTCAGCCGTGACGGCGCAATGAGGGTCGATGGCAACCTTGGTGGCCACACAAACTACTATCCAAACAGCTATGATCATTACAAGGATGATGCTGATGCTAAACAGCCGGCGCTTGAAATGGAAGGTCTTGTCTACGAGCACAATTTCCGTGACGATGACGACCAGTATTATGAGCAGCCAGGAAAGCTCTTCAATCTGCAGTCCGATGAAATGAAACAGCGCATCTTCGAAAATACAGCAAATGAAATGCAGGGTGTTTCCGATCGTGTGAAACATCGCCACATCCGAAACTGCTACAAAGCAGATCCTGCATACGGCAGAGGCGTTGCCAATGCAATGGGCATCAACATCGACGATGTCGATATGGAAGCAAACGACTAATGAATAAATAAAACCCCAATCGGTCAATGACCGATTGGGATTTTTCTATTTCATGCTCAATGATATCCTTCCCTTGCTTGTATCCACATCCAGAACCTTCACATCAACGATATCCCCGACATTGACGACTTCCATCGGATGCTTGATGAACTTGTTCGTCATTTTTGAAATATGGACCAGTCCATCCTGCTTCACCCCAATATCTACAAATGCGCCGAAGTCCGTCACATTTCGGACGGTACCAGATAGCTTCATACCTTCCTTCAGATCCTCGAGCTTGAGGACATCAGATTTCAGCATAGGCACTTCATAGTCGTCACGGATATCCCGTGTCGGTGCCTTCAGACTGTCTATGATGTCGGACAATGTGGGCACACCTATGCCAAGATCTTGAGCCGTCTTCTCCAGATCCAGTTTCCGAACCGCTTCAGCAAGCTCCACCGTACCGATATCACTCTGGGTCATCCTCATGCGTTCTAGCAGACGATACGTCTCCCCATAGCGTTCCGGATGTATCGGCGTACGATCAAGGGGCTCTCCGCCTTCAGGCACACGCAGGAAACCGACACACTGCTCATATGTCTTTGCACCAAGACGCGGAACCTTCTTTATTTCCTCACGTGATTCGAAACCCTTGTTCTCCTCCCTGTATTTCACGATGTTCCTGCTGATCGATGGAGAAAGGCCTGCCACATGCTGAAGCAGGATGTGGGATGCCGTGTTCACATTGACACCCACCTGGTTTACCGATGTCTCGACGACGAAATCCAACGACTCATTGAGGAACTTCTGGTTCACATCATGCTGGTATTGACCGATGCCGATCGCCTTCGGATCGATTTTGACAAGTTCACTCAGGGGATCCTGCACCCTTCTCGCAATCGAGACTGCACTCCGCTCCTCCACATTGAAGTCAGGGAATTCCTCCCTTGCCACATCCGATGCGGAATAGACGCTGGCGCCCGCTTCATTGACGATGATGAACTGTACATCAAGCGCCTCATCCTTGACGATTCCACTGATGAACAGCTCAGTCTCGCGTGAGGCAGTACCGTTTCCAATGGCAAGCAGCGTAACGCCATATTCTTTGATGACCTTCATGATTTCTCTTTTTGCCGCATCTTTTTTCGCCTGTGGCGGATGTGGGTAGATGACACCCTTATCCAGGAACCGGCCCGCTTCATCGATTACAGCAAGCTTGCATCCGGTACGGAATGCCGGGTCGACCCCAAGTATCACATGCCCTTTGAGGGGCGGCTGCAGCAGAAGCCTTTTCAGGTTCTCCTCGAATATATGAACCGCGTGCTTTTCACTTTTCTCCGTCAGGTTCTGCCGGATTTCCCTTTCAATGGATGGGATGATGAGCCTTTTCAATCCATCCTCAATCGCCACCTCGATATAATTGCGGGTAGTTGAGTCTTTTTTGACCACCTGGTTGCTGATATACCTCTTGAACCTGTCGTTATCATAATCGAATTTTATGGAGAGCACACCGAGCCTCTCCCCCCGGTTGATCGCAAGAACCCTGTGGGGAACAATTTTATCGATGGGCTCACTATAGGCATAGTACATCTCAAAGACGCCATTCGGGTCATCAGCCTTCTTCTTTTTGGAGGTGGTGAGATCTGCCGTCTCCCTGAACACCTTCAATATATATGAACGGTATTTGGGATTGTCTGAAATTTCTTCTGCAATGATGTCCTGGGCCCCGCTGATGGCTTCATCTATCGTCTTCACTTCATCGGTGATGAACGCTTCCGCCCTTGCTTCTATATCAGTCGCCTGCTGGTCAAGGATTACCTGGGCCAATCCCTCAAGCCCTTTCCTTTTTGCCTCGGTCGCACGTGTCTTCTTCTTCTGTTTGAATGGCCTGTACAGATCCTCCACCCTGTTGAGCACCGTCTGCTTCAGGATATCCCGTCTGAGGTCATCGGTCATCAGCCCCTGCTCTTCGATGCGCCTGATCACTTCAATCTTCCTTTTTTCCAGGCTTTCCAGATAGGAGAACCGGTCGTATATGGATTTGATCTCCTGCTCATCCATACCGCCAGTCATTTCTTTCCTATAGCGTGCAATGAAGGGGACCGTATTCCCCTCTTCAAGAAGGTTCAATACGCTCCTGATGTATTTCTCCGGCTTATCCACCGTATTTCTGAGCTCTTTAATCAGTACTTCATTCATCTAATCTCTCCTAATTGCTTTCTTGACTGAAAGATTCAGCGTGACCATTATAACATTAAAGACCCCACCCCTAAGGGTGAGGTCCGGTTTGTCTAACCTTTTTCGCTTACTGCCTGACGCAGTTTGTTGATGGCCGTCCTCTGCAGCCTGGATACATGCATCTGGCTCAATCCTACACGTTCTCCCGTTTCCTTCTGGCTCAAGCCTTCCATGAAGGTGAACTGGATGATCTCCCGTTCCCTTTCGGATAGGATCGGGAGGACCTTTTCCAGAATCAGGCGCTTTTCTGAAAGGTCATAATTGTCATCGGACTGGCCCATCACATCGAGAAGCGTCACTGTAGATCCGTCTTTATCAGCTTCGATGGAGTGATCTACACTCAGTGCATTATAGCTTTGGCCCATCTCCATCGCTTCGAGTACATCCTCTTCGGAAACTTCAAGATGCTCGGCAATCTCACTGATTTTTGGTGAACGCTCCAGCCGGTTGGTCAGTTCGTCATTGGCATTTTTGATCTTCGGGCCGATTTCCTTGATCCTCCGCGGTACATGCACACTCCATGTCTTGTCCCTCAGATACCTTTTGATTTCACCGACGACGGTCGGGACGAGGAATGCCTCGAATCTCCGGTCAAAGGAGGGGTCGAAACGTTTGATCGCACCGAGGAGGCCGACCATGCCCACCTGCACAAGGTCTTCATGATGGCTCTGGCCTTTTGAATACCTGTATGCAAGGGATTCGATCAGCTTCTGGTAATGCTCCACGAGCCTCGCCTGAGCATCCGGATCTTCATCCTCCTGATGACTTCGGATCAGTGCATTGATATCTTCAGCTGTAAGTCCTCTATCGATTGACGATTGTTTCTCCATTCAAATGCACCTGACTTTCATTAATAAACTTCGTCATACTGATTGTGACACCAGGGTCTTTTTTAAGATAGACTTCATCCATTAATGTTTCGATCAAGAATAGTCCCAAACCTCCCTCTCTCAAGTAGTTCACGTTTTCATCTTCGGAATAGGGGCCGAGTTCTTCCTTGACTTCCTCATAGTTGAAGCTCTGTCCATGGTCAGCAACGATGATCTCGACTTTATTGCTATATATTGCGAAGCCGATGAGGACCTCTCCCGTCTCATCTTCACCGTAGGCATGCTTGACGGCGTTCGTGACCGCTTCCGATACTGCAATCTTCGAATCCTCTATCTGATCGTAGCTCGCCCCCGCCCTTGACAGAACGCCGGAGAGGGTCAACCTTATCAATCCAACGTATTCTGCACTGGATGGGAATTTCATTTCTATATAATCATACTGCTGTGGCATTCTATTCAACCTCCGAAGCTTCATTGATATGCATCAGGTCTCTGAGCCCTGTAATTTCGAATAGTCTGAGGATCCTCTTCGATACGCCCGTCACATACATCTCCCTATCATGCTGGTTGAGGTCCTTCAATGTACCGACAAAGATTCCAAGTCCTGTAGAATCCATATAACTTACATCTGTAAGATCTATTCTAATGTCATGACTCCCTGATTGGCGAATCGGTTCTAGAACCTTCTGCAGTTCAGGCGCCGTATAGACATCAAGTTCTCCTTCAAGTACCACTACATATTCCTGTTCCTTCTCCGTTGCATCGATATTAATGTTCATAACAGCCTACACTCCCATTCAACTTGTATACATAAATCCTTTGGCTTTTACCCGCTCATTCTGGGGATAAACATATTTTCTTTAATTTTTATTGTTTTTTAATATGAAAAGGGTCAAATCGTCCTTTTTATGCGGGTTCTGGATCCGCATCAAAGATTCATAGATATATTGGACGATATCCTGTGGGTGATAGTCCCTCGCCTGCCTGAGCATATTTTTGACCTCCTCGAAATCGATGAACGTATCATCATGCTTTCTGAGCTCGGTCACACCGTCCGTGAAAACGATGATCATGTCCTTTGGCCCTATTTTGGTTTCCTTCTGCTCATATCGGGCATGCTCTTTTACACCAAGAACCACGCCTTTAGCATCGATTTCTTCGAATTCATCCTCTTCATAGCGATAGATGAGCGCCGGCTCGTGACCTGCCGATGAGTAATAGAGCAGGTCGGTATTATGATCGTAGAGACCATAGAACATCGTGACGAACATATTCTGGTTCACGTTCTTCTCCACGACGCGGTTCAGTTTCCTCAAGCTGTCGCTCGGCAGCTGGGAGTACCCGTAGGAATCCATGCCGAACTTGATCATGCTCATGGCAATGGCCGCAGGTATCCCCTTGCCGATGACATCTGCTACAGCAAAACTGAGCATGCCGTCATTATGGTCGATGATGTTGAAGTAGTCCCCACTCACTTTCCTCGCAGGTACACTGATGGCACCGAGCTCCATGGTTTCGAAGGTCGGTATCTCGGTCTTCAGCATCGTCTCCTGCAGACTGGAGGCCACATCCATCTCCTTGTCGTGGATTTCGAGCCTGTTCATCATGGATTTATAGTCCCTGTATGTAAACCCGAAAGAGATGATCACTTCCTGCAGTATGTCCAATGACTTCTTCATGAGTGCTGCATCATCGATGCCCATGTCGTCGAGCAGTTCGATATGAAGCGACACGATTTCCTCCGGAGAGGCATCCATTCCAATGACTTCCTCACTGAAGGTCTGGCACTGGTCTATAGCGTCCCCCTGCTCTTCGCCATACAGGTACAGTTCGATGATGTCCCTATAGTTGCTAACAATATTATCAATATACGTCATGTTGGTCACCTCATACTGAAAAAAGACTTTTGCGTACAAAAGTCCATCAGGCTTTAGATTGGGATTTCTTTGATTTGGATTTGGATGGCATGAGATCCAGACTGATCATCAGTGCCTTGTCCACTTCCTTCATCTTTTCTTCATTCAAATATGTAAGCTTTTCCCTAAGTCTTTTCTTGTCCACTGTGCGTATCTGCTCCAAAAGAATGACGGAGTCTTTGTCCAGATTATATGTATCTTTCGAAATTTCAACATGCGTCGGTATCTTGGCTTTATTGATTCTGCCGGTGATTGCGGCAACGATCACTGTTGGACTGTGATAGTTGCCGACATTGTTCTGTATGATGACTACCGGCCTTTTGCCCCCCTGCTCCGAACCCTGCACTGGTGATAGGTCCGCAAGATATACTTCTCCTCTTTTCATCTATTCACCATCTTTACTGTAAACGAGGAAATCTTCGTTGCACTGCCAAGCTTCACACTCTAAGTCGTGATTCTCGGACGCAATCGAAAGATTAATCTCACTCATTTCTATATATCCGTGCTCAAGAGAAAGTTCCATGCTGCTAAATAATGTCATATTCGTCATTACCAGACCACTCCCTAGTCACTTCATTAAACTTATGGTAATGATAACATTTATAAATAATCATTACTAGTTTATTTTAAAACTTCATTATTGACAAGGATATCATCCCCGCCCTCATATATACGCGGAAGCCGCCTGGAGAGCATGCACAGGGACTCGTACGGAATGGTATCCACATAATCGCTGTACGCTTCCATCGACTGCTCGGATGAACGGTCCCGCACGATGACATGGACCGGGTCCCCAGCCTTTACAGTGTCCGGCACTCTGATCATGATATAGTCCATGCACACCTTTCCGATCACGGGACACGAGGTCCCGTCAGCAAGTGCCACCCTGTAACCTGTGCGCGCACGCAGGAAACCATCTGCATAACCGATCGGCAGCGTGGCAACCCTGTCACCCGCTTCAGCATCATATTCCAGGCCATAGCTTACACCTTCACCCGCTTTCAGCACATGGAGGTCCACCACTTTGGTCGTGAATGCTACCGACGGCCTGAGGTCGACCGAGGTTATTTTACGGATGTAATCCGAAGGATAATAGCCATAGAGGGAGATGCCCACGCGGATTGCGTTACAGTAATCGTCATCGATGCGCAGTGCACCTGCGGAATTCTGTATATGGACGAACCGCGGCTTTTTTACTTGGGAGGTGATTGTCTTGAACCGCTCATACTCCATGTCATTCTGTCCGGAATCGATATCTGCAGAACTGAAGTGGCTGTAGATGCCTTCATATACAAGATGTGCGGATTCTTCTATCAAGTCTATCATCCGGGCAATTTCCTCCGGGTCCGATGTCCCCAGCCTGTTCATGCCGCTGTTCACTTTAATATGGATCCATACTTCCTTGTCATCCATATCCGTGACGTTCGACTGTGCTTCCTTGAGCCACTCAAGGTTCGGCGCAGTGATGGCCACGCGATGCTGGATGGCCTTATTGATATCTTCCGGATTGATCGGACCAAGTACCAGTATCTTCTCTTTGATGCCATGCATCCTCAGTTCGATCGCCTCATCCAGTGTAGCAACCGCAAAAAACTCCACACCACGCGCCGAAAGGTATTCTGCTACTGCTGTACTGCCAAGTCCATAGGCATTGGCCTTTATCACTGCGATGAACATCTTGCCGGGATGCAGTCCGCTGATGGCCTGGTAATTGTGGCGCACCGCCTCCAGATCGACCTCCACTACGGAATCCCTGTAATATTTTTCTGACATATTCGTACTCCTTATCTTTCGATTATGACTGTGGCCACAACGTATGCCCGTGAATGTGAAATGGATACGTGGGCATGCTGGTCATTCGCTATATACGGCCTTCCACCCGCGTCATTGAGGCAGACGATGTCCCTGAAGGCGGCAGCACTTCCGATGCCCGTGCCAAGCGCCTTGCTGTATGCCTCCTTGACTGCGAAGCGGCCTGCGAGATACTCCATTCTTCTGCCTGCGTCGGCAAACTGCCTGTACCGCTCCATCTCCTCAGGTGAGAGTATCCTTCTTGAAAGTCTGTTTCCCTTCTCTTCCACACGCTGTATGCGCTCAATTTCAATTATATCCGTTCCCAGTCCTGCAATCATGTTGCCCGCCTCATATTCTCATTGATCAGTTTCCTTATCTCGTTCCTTATATTGTCCGCTTCAGCGGATTCCAACTCCGGAATGTGGATGCGTTCGGCCGAAGTCTTCAAAGTGACGCCCTTAAGCCCATACCGCTTCATCAATGGGCCGACCGTCGTATCGATGTTCTGTACACGGAACAAGGGCACTGCATGCTGCTCCTTGAAGAAGATGCCCTGATGTATCCTGATTTCATCCTCTGAGACCCCGAAGCGGAAATATTTATACTTCAGCATCGGCAGCAGCCAGACATGGACCACGGCGATATAGAGGAAGATGATGAAAAGGATGAGCGAAATCCACCATGGGAACCAGTCCCACACGAAAAGTGACAGGATGAGTGCAGCTACCGCAATCAGCAGATCGACTGCCGCTACAATGCCTTCACGGATCCGCCATACTTTAATTGCCTTCGGTGAAATCTTCTGCATTCCGGTGCCCCCTTTCCACCCATTTCCATATCTTATCGATGTCGCTCCTGTCTATGAACTTGATGGTGGCCCGTGAGCCGAGCATGCCGGCAGCGGTCACCAGGGTGATGATCCCGAGCTTCGCCCGGTGAAGGAAGGGGTTGAACACCCATTCCGCCTCAATCAGCTTCTCATGCTTGATGACATAGTGCGAGCGTTTGAAGAATCCTGCCGTCATCAGGTTGATTTCATCATTCCTTATCGCGTAGCCGCTGTTGTACGCACTGTATATGCCGGAGGCCATGAATACCAATATCAGTACCAGCCCGGCAATCCAGGCGTAGTCGAACAGGAAATACTGGGCGAGCGAGGTGATGATGAGCACCAGCAATGTGACGACCTGGAAATACCTTCTGTATCCGCGGAAGGGAACCTTCCTTTCCGGAACCTCCACATGATAGTTCGGAAAGATATGGTCGACAATCTCATAAAGGCGCGCCTTTTTGATGAAGGGCAGCAGCTCCACTGTACCGTCAATATCCTCGCTGTCGAGCGAGTCGCTCGTAATCGTGACGGAAAGGGAATAGTAGCCGATCATCCTCCTGATGATCGAATCCTTGATGATAATGTTTTGGACCCTGTTGATATTGACGCTCTGATGCTTCTTTTCAAGCAGCCCATATTCGACGACCAGGTCATCATGCTTCATCTTCAGGGTGTAACCGTAGTATTTCACCGTCAGAATAAGGATTCCTAACGCATAGCCGACAATGATGAACAACCCTATCGCAAGGCCCATTGCCAGGGCAAGATTACGGATCGCCCCTTCAAAGTATTCGAAGTAGCGTTCAATCAGGAAGTTTGCTCCAATAAGGTTGAGGAAGCCGAAAAGCAGGGCCAGGAAAGTACCGAGCGCACCGCTTGTCATGCTCATCAGCAGAAGCGACCGGCCGTTCATGCGGTAGAGGGTGTCGAAGCCTGCCGTCTCCCTCTGGTCACTCTCCTCTTCTATCCTTGGCCATTCGCTGTATGCACCGATTTCGACAGTTTCCTCCAGATACACTTTTTCGTCGTACAGTATCCCCTGCAGGGATTCCGCCTGCGACTTTTTCATCGTGTCGATCTTTATGCCCTCTCCCGGAGTGATCACCTCCAGCTTGACTGCCCCAAAAATCCTGTGGAAGATCGGTTCGCTGAAATCGATCGACTGGATCCTCCTAATATCGAGCTCCTTCTCATGATTCGTGATGACACCATCCTTGTAGATGAACTTGCCATCTTCGATCCAGAACCTTGTACGGTACTTGTTCAGAAAATCCATGCCGCCGAACAGGACGATTGCAAGGATGAATATTCCACCGATGATCAGTATATACTTCAATGAAATATTTCCGGAGAGCAGAGTCTCCCTCGAATTGAACAGCACGATGATCAGGGGAATCCAAAGATTTTTAATGCCGTTCACCACACTGCCGAGATAGGCGATCGGATGCAGCTTCTGTGGACTATACATCTGTATGATCCCCCTTCACAAGCTCAATGACCTCTTCTTTCAGAATCGCGGCTTCCTCTGTTTTGAGGGGTGGCATCAGCAAGCGCGAACTCGCTGTACTGACTTCCAGCAGTGCCAGATCATACTTCCTTGAAACAGGTCCTGTGGACAGTTTTGCCCCCTGTATCCGTCTCACGGGCACCATTTTTGTCGATACCCTGAAGAAGCCTTTCCTGACGATGATGTGGTCCGTCTTGAGCCTGTAGCGGGTTACCCTGCAGTAGACCAGTGGCCGGACGATTATACCGATGATGAACAGTAAGGTAAGCCACAGGGAGGCACCCCAGTACACCCAGTGCGAAAGCTCAAAATAGAAGGCGGCAGCACTTGCCAGTAGTGCGGCAAATGCCCATATGAGGAAAGTCCAGAAGAACCGTACCCTCATATAGTGGACGACATCATCATGTACTCTTTTCATATTTGCCCCCTGTTGATTTTATATGTATTAATTATACTTTAAATTAAATGGGGAGAATGTTCAATTGTCCCATTACAACATTATAACAATAAAAAGCATCCTCTGCCCCATGGGGGCGAGGATGCTCGATGTTTACTTGATATGATCTTTGAAAGTGCGGCCACCCTGGCTGCGCTTCTGTCCGCCCTGTGGCTGACGGTTGCCGCCGCCCTGGCGTTTGTGGTTGCGTCCACCCTGACTGCCCTGGGTGCGTCCTTTACGGAATGGCTTCTTGCCACCGCCTTGGCCTTTGCCCCGGCGCTGTCCGCCTTTGCGTGTCAGAGGCTTCTCGAATGACAGCTGGATGCTGTCTTCATTTCTGCTGAACAGGAATTCATTGAGGATAGCAGCTACAACTTCCTTCGCTTCACCCTGCTCGAGCAGACGCTCAGCCGTTTCAAATGTGTGCGTATTCTTATTCTCGGATTTCCATTGTTCGATCTTGTTGAATATTTCCTTCTCACGGGACTTCTGGACTTCCTTCTTAAGAGGCGGTCTGAGAGCAGAGATCGTCTTCTTCTTCTCGTTCTCGATCATCCTCAAGTAGTCCATCTCTACCGGATTGACGAATGTAAGTGCCATACCTTCTTTACCTGCACGGCCTGTACGTCCGATCCTGTGTGTATAACTTTCGGCATCCTGAGGGATATCGAAGTTGTATACATGGGAAACACCAGAGATGTCGAGACCCCTTGCTGCTACATCAGTTGCGACGAGGATATCCAGCGCATCGTTCCTGAACTTCTTCAGAACTTCCAGACGCTTCGATTGGGTAATGTCACCATGGAGCCCTTCGGCACGATAGCCTTTGGCTACAAGTGCACCTGTCAGTTCATCGACACGGCGTTTTGTACGTCCGAAGACGATTGCGAGTTCTGGCTGATGGACATCGAGGAAGTCAGTAAAGACTTCGAGCTTCTCAAGCTCTTTTACGATCGTGTAGTACTCTTCGATCTGTGGATCGCTTGCGCCACCTTGATCCATCGTCTTGACGATGCTCGGGCTCTTCATGAAGCGTGTGACGAGCTCCTGGATCGCTTTCGGCATCGTTGCGGAGAACAGCAATGTCTGTCTGTCGCCCTCTGGAATTTCCGACATGATGAATTTCACATCATCGATGAATCCCATGTTCATCATCTCATCCGCTTCGTCCAGCACAAGCGTATTGATGCTGTCGAGCTTCAACGTTCTGCGTTTGATGTGGTCGATCACACGTCCCGGTGTACCGACGATGATTTCCGGTTTCTTTTTAAGATCCTTGATCTGGCGGTCGATGCTCATGCCGCCGAATATAACGGATACGCCGAGTTTCTTGTACTTGGCGAATTTTTTGAGCTGCTCACTCACCTGAACCGCCAATTCCCTTGTCGGTGTGAGGATCAATACTTGTGTACCTGCCTGCTTCTCTGTGTTTTCTATAATAGGAATACCAAACGCGCCCGTTTTACCAGTACCTGTTTTGGCCTGTCCAAGAATATCTTTTCTTTCCAGAGCAAGTGGAATGCTCTCTTCCTGGATCGGGGTTGGTGTTTCAAATCCTATGTCTTCCAGTGATTTTAAGGTTTCATCACTGACACCTAATTGTTTAAAAAACTTCAAATTAGAGTCTCCTTTGACTATTCGTTCTCATTTTCGTTACGCATAACTTCTCAATATTAACATTTCCAGACTAAAAATACAAGCCTGCTTCTACTCCTTGAATAAAAAGCGTTCTGCAGCGATGTTGAGCTCCAGCTGATTCCTGTCTGTAAAAGCAAAAAGGTGCGGTGCATCTTCAATCAGTTCCAGTGTGGCATCGGGAATCTTTTTTGCCAGCTCGACGCTGCTTTCGTAGGGTACGAGCAGATCGAGCTTGCCATGGATGATCAATGTGCGGGAGTGGATATGCTCCACCCCATCCTTTTTTGTTTCAACGATGGTCTTGAACTCCTGATAGGCACGAAATGGGATGTCCTTGATGCGCTTCTTTATCTTCTGGTACAGTTTCATCTTCATATGCTCGCTGAAATGGCGCGGGGTCAGACTCAGCCTGTTCAGCTGTGACAGCTTTATATGCTCGAATGCTGGTGCGATGAGCACGAGTTTTTCGACCGGCTCATGCTGGGCGATATGGCTCGCGAATACTCCGCCCATCGAAAAGCCGATGATGTGAACCCGGTCCACACGCTGCTTCAGGGCGTGATACGCATCCAGAGCTTCCGCGTACCATTGGTCTCCTGTCGACGCCTTCAGATCCAGTATGGTGCCATGTCCCGGATATACCGGAAACTCATACTCGAAATCATAGCGTGACTTCAGGTAGTCGAACAATGGTTCAAGCTCGTACCTTCCTCCTGTATAGCCATGGAGGAAAAGTATTCCGATCGGTTTAGATATAATCGTTCACCCTCTCCAGCGCCATACCTCTCGATCCTTTCAGCAGAATCACACTGTCCCCCGTCATCACCTGGGCGAGATGACCGGCGAGTTCTCCGATGTCACCGTAGTGGTGCTTGGCTTCCACTTCTGCATTTTCATGGATGGCTTTCGATGACTCCCCAAAGGTGAACAGATGATCGAAGGTATAGGGCGATTCATTGATATGCTGTGCCACTGACCTGTGCAGCTCCTCGGAATATGAACCGAGCTCCAGGATGTCACCGAGCACGAGGATCCGACTGCCGGTCTCCATGCGACCGACCGTATCGATTGCACTCTTCATGCTGGAAGGACTCGCATTGTAGGCATCATTGATTATGGTTGCACCGCCCGGGTGGCGCGCCTGTTCCATTCTCATGTCCGTTACAACCAGATCGTCAAAATGATCCTTCACTTCACTGATGTCAAGACCTGCCGCTTCCGCCGCAAGAAGCGCAAGTGTCGCGTTGGACGCATTATGCAGGCCAAGCTGGGGTATGCCCACTTCGAGATCAAGCGGATGGAGTCTGAAGCGCGTACCCTGATCCGTCTGATGGACATCTGCTATCTGCAGATCATTCTCTTTGCTTTCACCTGCGGAACGCACATTGTAGACAGCATTCCGGTCCACAATATCTTCAAGGAGCGGGTAGTCCCTGGAATAGATGAAAGTGCCTGAAGATTTCAATCCATCCACTATTTCATACTTCGCTTCCGCAATATTCTCCCTTGAACCCAGCTTTTCAATGTGGGATTCCCCCACATTCGTGAGTATGGCGATATCCGGGTTCGTCATCCTGCTCAGGAATCGGATGTCCCCTTTGGCATCCATCCCCATTTCAAGTATCGAGATTTCAGTGTCCCTATCCAATTGAAGAATGGTGAGCGGCAGACCGATCTCATTATTGTAGTTTCCAATCGTCTTCTTCACTCTGAAGTGCGGGGCAAGGAGGCACTCCACCATATCTTTGGTGGTCGTCTTTCCATTGGAGCCTGTGATGGCGATCACTTTTGGTGAAACTTCCTGCAGATAGCCGCGCGCAAGATCCTGGAGTGCCGTGAGCCCGTCCTCCACATGGATGAGCGGCAGATCCGGATCGACGGCGCCTGGTGCCTGTTCAGTCAGGCTCAACGCCGCACCAGCACGAAAAGCCTGATTTATGAACCGGTGGCCGTCGACATTCTCACCTTTGAAGGGAACGAAAAGGTTGCCTTCTCCAAGCGTCCGTGTATCGATCGACACACCTTTGATCTTTTTGTCCTTCATGGACTCGGCACGCGCATTCATTTTGCCATCGCATAGTTCTGCAATTTTCTCAATTGTCGTTTCAATCATAAGATTCGTCCAACTCCATCAATTTTTGTATTGGAAATTATTTTTAATCCGGCTGTATTACTATTGGATAAACACACTGACTTTATTATAAAATAGTGTATACTAAATGTCATGATTTCTATATGGGTTAGGTGAATTTTTTGGACAACAACCAAAGTTATAAAAGACAGAATGCCAATATATTTTCAAGGATCGACTGGACCCTTGTCCTATTGATCCTTCTGCTTGGTACAATCAGCGTCTTCATGATCCGTTCGGCGATGACCAGCGGACAATACAGCACCGATTTCAGCGTACGCCAGATCGTTTTCTATGGTCTCGGCTTCATCATGGTCTTCATCTTGAATTTCATACCGGTCAAGTGGATCAAGCAGTACATCTGGGTCATCTACACGCTCGGCGTATTGTCGCTGATCATACTTTTCGTCGCCCCCGTCTCCCCGCTTACACCGATCATCAACGGCGCCAAGAGCTGGTACCAGTTCGGGTTCTTCAGCATACAGCCTTCCGAAATCGTCAAGATCATCTACATACTCACACTGGCGTATCTGATCAGCCAGCACAACAAATACAAATTGACGAATGATCTTAATGTAGATATCAAGCTGCTGTTCAAAATCGTTGCCGTATCCATACTCCCCATGCTGTTCATACTGCTCCAGAACGACCTTGGGACGACACTGGTAATGATTGCCATACTGTTCGGCATGGTGGTCGTGTCCGGCATCAGCTGGTGGATCATCATCCCGGCGTTGGCAATCGTCGTCACCATCGGCGGCGCCCTGATTCTCGGCATCATTTATCGTCCGGACATCCTCGAACGCTACCTTGGCATCCATCCCTACCAGTTCGAGCGGATCTATTCGTGGCTGCGTCCGGAAGAATATGTTACTGAAGGCGGCTTCCAGCTCAGTAACTCATTGAAGGCAATTGGTTCCGGCGGAATTGACGGCAAGGGGTTCAAGGACGGTATCGTCTATATTCCTGAAAACCACACCGATTTCATCTTCACAATCATCGGAGAGGAGTTCGGTTTCATCGGTTCAACGGCGGTTGTTGTACTGCTGTTCATGCTGATGCTTCACCTTTTCCGAATTGCATCTGTAGTGACGGACAGCTTTTCGTCCTATTTCATCATTGGATATCTCTCCATGCTGATATTCCATGTATTCCAGAACATTGGCATGACGATACAGCTCGTACCGATTACCGGACTGCCGCTTCCATTCATCAGTTATGGCGGCAGTGGACTGTGGGCGAATATGCTGGCCATCGGCATCATCATGAGCATCTATTTTTACCAGTACCGCCAAAAGACATGAAAAACCGCAGCCTGAGACAATCAGGCTGCGGTTTTTTTAGATATTCTGTTCTTTCAGTCGCAATTTCTCTTTATGGGCAATGCGATTCATAATCTCGAATCTTGATCTCGACACCTTGACTTTGACCCCGAGCTCACTCAGCATCGTGACAACTTGCTTGACTTTGGAATGGTCGTTGCTATGCATAATGACACTCCTTCAATTACAGCTTATCTTCATTTTACCCTTATCTCAAGTAATTATCCATATAATTTAGAAAATAAATATTACAGAATTTCAAATATTCATGGTTTATAATAGAATGGAGACGAGGTGACTTCCATGGAATGGTTCATATTCGATTACTTGCTTAATACGGGGATACTTGGCATTGCAACATTGATTACATTCGGCATCAACTTCCTGTTTGCCATCGGTCTGATATTCCTCGAAAGAAGGAGTGCCCAGAGTGTCTGGGCATGGCTTTTCGTACTGTTCTTCCTTCCCATCATCGGCTTCATCATATATATATTCTTCGGACGCAAGATCTATAACCAGCAAATCTTCAAAGTCAATGAAGAGGACAAGGTCGGGCTTGAGCACCTGGTCAATGATCAGCTCCAGGAACTGCGCGATAACAGCATTTCATTCTCCAACAGGGTGATGGACAAGCACAGGAAAATCATCCATATGCTGCTGTACAACAACCAGTCCTTCCTGACCATCAACAATTCGATCCGCACTTTTACCGATGGCAATGAAAAGTTCGATCATCTTCTGGAGGATATACGCAATGCACGGGACCATATTCATTTCCAGTACTATATCTTCAAACTGGATGGCATTGGACAGAGGCTCTATGAGGCATTGCTCGAAAAGCAGAAAGAGGGCGTATCTGTCAGGATCCTTTATGATGATATGGGCTCCCGGGCATTGAGTCTCCGTAATTTCAGGAAACTCAGGGAAGCCGGTGGGGTCGTCGAAGCCTTCTTTCCGAGCAAACTGCCGTTGATCAATCCAAGGATAAACAACAGGAACCACCGCAAGATTGTGGTCATAGACGGCTCTGTCGGTTATGTCGGAGGATTCAATGTTGGTGATGAGTATATCGGTTTAAACAAAAAGTTCGGCTATTGGCGGGACACGCACCTCAGATTGGAAGGTAATGCAGTAAAGTCACTGCAGCTGCGCTTCATGCTAGACTGGAATTCCCACAATAAGCGTAATAACATGGTGAGGGAAGACCGATATTTTCCTGAAATGGACTACATGGGAGACACACCGATTCAGATAGCGTCAAGTGGGCCGGATGAGAAATGGGAGCAGATCAAATATGGATATCTGAAGATGATCTATAGCGCCAAAAAGAGCATCTATATACAGACACCCTACTTCATCCCCGACCAGTCCTTCCTGGAAGCACTGCGTATCGCCCTGTTGAGCGGTATCGAAGTCCACCTGATGATACCAAACAAGCCCGACCATCCTTTCGTCTATTGGGGGACCTATTCCAATGCCGGAGCACTGCTCGATATGGGCGCACAGGTCCATATATATGAAAAAGGGTTCCTTCATCAGAAGACCATAATGATTGATGATGAAGTCCTGAGTGTAGGGACGACGAACATCGATGTGAGGAGCTTCCTCCTGAATTTTGAAGTGAATGCCTTCATCTATGACGAAAAGGAAGCCATACAATACCGGCGCATATTCGAAGAGGATATCAAGGACTGTTCTCTTCTGACGAAGGAGAAATATGCAGCACGCAGCAAATGGATCCGGATCAAGGAAAGCATTGCCAACCTGATCTCACCCATACTTTAAATACATTATGAACGCACACATAAGAGGCCCGATATCATGAAGATATCGGGCCTCTTTGTATATCAATGGATTAAGATTTGTTTTTCTTCTTGCGTTTCTTCTTCGGCATGACTTTCGCATTTTTGATGCGTTTTTCTTTCTCAGCCTTCTCCCGTTCATGTGCTTCGATGATCGGAGCCATTTCTTCAGCAACTTTCTTCTTATAGAAAGTATTCCCTGCCCAAGTCTGGAAGATCAGGAATACACCACCGACTGCCCAGTATAATGGGAGTGCGGAAGGGGAAATCAATGAAATCCAGATGATCATTATTGGGGAAATGTACATGAACAGCTGCATCTGCTTGCGCTGTTCTGCAGGCACGAACTGCATGGATACATAGGCCTGTCCAGCATAGACGATACCAGCGATCGCCACCATGAAGAAGTCGACTTCCTTCAGATTCATCCATAGGAAGTGCGGGTATTCTGTAATACCGCCTTCGGAAGGGAACCTGAGTGCGAAGTAGAGTGCCATGACGACCGGCATCTGTATAAGGATCGGCAGACAGCCCATGTTGAGCGGATTGATGCCGTGTTTCTTGTACAGGGCCATCATTTCCTGCTGTGCTTCCATCTTCTCTTCTTGTGTAGTCGCAACTTTAGTCTTCTTCTGAATCTCTTCCATTTCAGGTTTGACTATCTTCATCTTTTCACGCATCATCATCTGATTCTTGTATGTACGCATCATGAACGGAAAGATTGCCAGACGGACGATAAGGGTAATTACGATGATTGCCAGCCCGTAGTTATTGTTCAGGTTGTCTCCGAGCCAATGCAGCAGTGAATCCATCGGTTGAACGAATGTATTAAAGAAAAATCCGTTTCTATTTTCTTCCTGAGAATAATCGCACCCGGAAAGTACCAAGACCAGGCCGATCATTATCGGAAAGAGCCATTTTTTACTCATTTCTTCACCTCAATAATTTGTCTCACATAAGTGAAATTGTAACATAAAAGAGTATCTAAAAAAATCATTTTATGCACCCTGTCGGATAATAATATATACATATTCAAAATCACTCACAGAATAGTCAACATTTCCTAGGCTTATATAAAAAGTGTGAATGCTTATTTTCATGAAAAAAGACCCAGCTTTTGCTGGGTCTTTGGAATTAATGGCTCAAACTTACAGTCTTGAACCACATACAGGCCAAGGCTGCGCGCCTCTTTGGTCAAACAGGATCTGAGCTCTCTTAGTCTGTTCAGCTGCAGACGCCTGGGAAGGAAGTCCACTTCCGCCTACAGAACGCCAAGTTTGAACATCAAACTGGTAGAGGCCGTGATAAAGACCATTGGAGCTTACAACACTTGCGTTTCCACTGGATTCACATTGTGCAAGCGCACCCCAGTTCTGGCCACTCGCATTGCTTGAAGTGGATGTAGACTGGTTTTGGGCTTGTGCTTGGTTACGCTGCTCACGTTCTTGTGCTGCTTGCTCTGCTGCACGTTGTTCTGCTGCAGCCTGTTCAGCCGCTCTTTGCTCTGCTGCACGCTGTTCTGCTGCAGCCTGTTCAGCCGCTCTTTGCTCAGCCGCACGCTGCTCTTGTGCTGCCTGCTCAGCTGCACGTTGTTCTTGCGCTGCTTGCTCAGCTGCACGCTGTTCCTGAACTTCTTCAGAAGGCTGTGCAGGTGCTTGGTTTACTTGCTCAGTCTGTTGAACTTCCTGAGTTTCTTCAACTTGTGGTGCTTCCACTACAGGCGCCTGTTCTACACTATTACCTGAAACTGCAAGTGTCTTGCCTGCAAAGATGAGGTCTGAAGAAAGGTTGTTCCATGCTTTAAGGTCGGAGACTGTTACATCGAATTGTTGAGCGATTTCAAATAGAGTATCGCCGGATTTGATTTTATATACACCATCTTCTGCTGGAGCTTCAGCATTCTCTTCATTGCTTACTTCGAGAACCTGACCTGGCAGGATGAGGTTGGATGACAGATTGTTTTCTGATTTGATTGCATCTACTGTTGTATTGTTTTCATGGGCGATCTGGGAAAGTGTATCACCTTTGTCCACAGTGTGGCTTGCTGCTTCTGCACTGTAAGCAAGAGTTCCTGATACCGCAATTGCTGCACCGACTGATAGTACTTTTTTCATAGTTAAAATTTCCTCCCGTTAATCCCTTAATTGGATCTCTGTTTTATCAACTGTTTAGTACTATATCAGAGATAAACATTTCGTAGGTTACAGGAATATAAAATAAAACGGGTTCTTTTACAGTCGTATTACAGAAACATTTCTCCACTAAATACATTATTGCAACAATAGTGTAGAATTATAACTCAGCCATTAAGCTACTGATAAATCACCCCTGCATACTATTAAAGAAGGCTCTACGACAGGCTTGTCAACTGGGCTGGAGATTCAGTCCTGTGATTTGAATAGTCGATATTATCTGATATCCGTAATAAATCATATGTAATATGTAATAAAAGAATTCATTTATTTTATTTGAAGTACAATAAAGCTCTGCATCAGGCTTGACCGCAGCGTTCAGCCTTGCGCAGAGCTTGGTGAGTAGTGTGAGTGTAGAATATAGATTGAGTGGTGTGCATATGTTTCAGGCAAGGGCTTTTGTTTTTCGGTCATGGTTGTCTCTGTTGGTTCTGGTATGTGTACTCTTTGATTCCGTTACCGGCTTGTCATCATGTTCAGCCAGTATTTTCTCCAATGGTTCCAGGTGAGTATCTTTCGGCCCGACCGGGCGCACGTCATCCTCCCCTTTTTCCAATGTATGGACAGCTCTTTCGCCGATGTAGTCCCATTGATCGTAATGCCTCACAGCATCATTGATCATTTTTGAAGGGTTGGCCATATCCTTCTGATCCTTCATCTTGTCCGGCAGGCACTTCACGTTCTCTGCCCATATCTCCATCCTGTACTCCTTCTCCCCTTCGGATGTAGTATAGACGGTTGTCGCCACCTGACCACTGACGCAGAGTATATCCCCTTCTTTTGATTCTGAAAGTACTTTGGGTATTGCTTTACCGAAAGCCTTGCAGTAGATGAAATGAACTTCCTTCGGTTTTCTTTCATCTTTCGGCACTCTGACTGTTGCTATAATGAATGAATTGACACTTCCATTCGCTGTCTTCTGCAAAGTGACGTTCCTCACAAGTTCTCCCACAAGCAGCACTTTGTTCATCATGTATCCACCCCCCTCCTGACTCAAAGATATATCCTGGAGGAATTTTCTGCAAAACACGGAAATTTGATTTTATGTTCATTTTCTTTACAATTGAAATATATCTGGTGCTGATTCACGTTATAATGGGGATAAGATCTGTACATTATGCATTTTTTGAAGATATGCATCATTTTTCGAAAGGGGAATTCATATGAAGTCTTTTAAAGTTGTGGAATTGAAACTTGAACATGAAAATAATTTCATAATCCTGGACCTGATTGACGGTATCATCATAAATAAAGAAAAGCAGGAAGACCCTTGGCTGGTTGAGATTTCAACATCCACCGACTTCAAGGATATACTGGAGGACCTTGTCGGTACTGAGATGGAGATGCTTGTGACCATCACACGCCATTCCAATGAACCTGCCAGATTCAAAGGCGTCTTTAATGAAATGAATGAAATTGAAAATGCATTATCCCTGATCTTCAATGGCAAAATCATCGTTCAGGGACCACACTATGCCGAAGATCTTCTGTCCCATCTGCTTGATGAGGGCTACGAGCAGGAGAAACTGCTTAATGAATTCAAAGCGATGATGGAATCAAAAGCTGAAATAAAAACATCCGATGACTAGACTAGTCATCGGATGTTTTATTATCTTGAATCGCAAAAGTGATTTCACATTTGCAGGCAACTTCGCCATCGACAGTGGCGACAGCATCACCCTTGCCGATCGGTCCCCTCAACTTTGTAATTTCCACTGAGAGTTCCAAAGTATCCCCGGGTGTCACCTGTCTTTTGAACTTGCATTTGTCGATGCCGGCAAAAAATGCGAGCTTCCCTTTGAAACGCTCTTCCTGCAGCAGGGCGACAGCACCAGTCTGGGCCAGCGCCTCAACAATGAGTACGCCCGGCATTACAGCATATTTAGGGAAATGCCCCTGGAAGAATGGTTCGTTTCCGGATACCTGTTTGATACCCGAACATTTGACTCCAGGCTCTATTTCAGTCACCCTGTCGATCAGGAGAAACGGGGGACGATGTGGAATTATCGCCTTGATCTGGTCGTACGTCAGCATATAATCATTCCTTGGTCATATTTATGATGTGTTCCCATGTTTCAATACGGAATACTTCCATAGGATTGTCCAGAATGCCATACCCTATCATCAATCCGCCAAAGAAGACGATGATTGCAATATAGATGAAGAGCAGAATTCTGATGATCAGCGGGAACCTGCGGTGGACTAGCTTTTTTGATTGCTCGGCCATAAGACTACCTCTTTATTTCGAAAATGTCACACTTTCCTGTGTGGAACTTTCACCTGTCCGTTCTATGTCAGCGCCAAGCTGTTCAAGCTTCTTATGAAATTCGACATATCCACGATCGAGGTGCTTTAATTCAGTAACTACAGTATACCCTTCTGCAGCCAAACCTGCAAGAATCAGGGCAGCAGCGGCTCTCAGGTCCGTCGCTTTCACCCGTCCACCAGATAGTTTCCTGACGCCTTTGATGAATGCGTGATTCTCTTCGACAGTGATGTCGGCGCCCATATTCCTGAACTCGTTCACATGCATGAACCTGTTCTCAAAAATTGTTTCAGTAATCACACTTGTTCCGTTGACTGTGGCAAGCAGCGCCATCAGTTGACTCTGCATATCAGTAGGGAATCCGGGATGCGGCAGGGTTTTCGCCTTGATCGGCTTCAATTGTTCACCCGGGATGACGCGCACACTATTCCCTTCTTCTACAATACTTATGCCCATTTCTTCAAGTTTGGAGATAAGTGCTGTGAGATGGTCCGCAATGACATTATCAAGGACGATTTCACTCCTTGTGATTGCACCGGCAATCATGAAAGTGCCGGCTTCAATCCTGTCTGGGATGACGGTATGGTCGACCCCTTTCAGGATATCTACACCTTCAATCGTAATATGGCCTGTACCGGCACCCGATACACGGCCCCCCATGGCATTGATATAATTGGCCAGGTCTTCAACTTCAGGTTCTCTGGCCGCATTCTCTAATTCCGTCACGCCCTCGGCTAGGCTCGCAGCCATCATCAGATTTTGTGTTGCACCTACGCTCGGAAAGTCGAGATAAATTTTCGCGCCTTTCAGACGATCTTCGACCTTTCCTTCGAAACTGCCGTCCACCGTACGGAACGTAGCCCCCATCTTCTCCAGACCTTTGATGTGCTGCTCCACTGGTCTGGAGCCTATCGCACATCCTCCCGGCATGGCGACATTACAATATCCGTACCGGCCGAGCAGCGGCCCCATGACAAGCATGCTGGCACGCATCTTGCTTACCAGGTTGAACGGCGCATCACAGCTCAGTTCACCACTCGCATCGATGGCAACGGTCTTGTCGCCGAATTCCACAGAGGCACCGAGATGCTCAAGCAATGCACTCAATGTGCCCACATCGGAAAGGTTGGGTACATTATGTAGCTTTGATACCCCTTCACTTGCAAGCAATGATGCAGTCAAGATTGGCAGTACGGCATTTTTTGAACCTTCTATTTCCACAGAACCCGAGAGTTTATTTCCACCTTTAACAATTATAGAATCCATTTCACTCACTCCATACTTTTACTTACGATACACTATTCACTATTTTAAAGATGTATAAACATGTTTGCAAAGCAAAATCAAAATAGAAGGGAGGCCTCCTGCACCAGTCTGAAGAAATCCATTATGAAATTGCTGAGCGCACTCCCCAGAAGCACTGCGGCAAGTATGATGAACAGTCTGATCCGTCCTGTTTCACCTTTTTTGAACCAGCTGTCGATATTCAATGCCCCTAGCACCCAGAAAGAAAAAACCACACACAACATATGAAGAATGATATGCATGAAGGCCAATTGGGAAAACAACATCTCATTCACCTACTAAAAAACCCGGGCCGAGGCCCGGGTGGATTTATTAACTATGTTTTGATACATCCAATCGGTTGATTGCACGGCGCAATGCCAATTCAGCACGATACCGGTCGACTTTTTCATCGCGTTCCTGCTGGAGCAGTGATTCGGCGCGCTCTTTAGCCTGCTTGGCACGTTCTGTATCTATTTCTTCTGCGAATTCACCAGCCTGTACCAATACTGAAACCTTTTCAGGACGTATTTCGACAAAGCCATCTGTCACTGCAAAGTATTCAAACTGGCCATCTATCTTTGCTCGCAGACTGCCAATCTTCAATGCAGCAACCGTCGGGACGTGGCCGGCCATGACGCCGATCTCACCCTGTTTGGTCTGGAGTATAATAATTTCACAGTCCTCTTCATTGAACACGGAACCGTTTGGTGTAACTACATCCAGTGCAATTGTACTCATTTGCTAACCCTCCCGATTTTAGACTTCTACGCCCATCTCACGTGCTTTATCAAGCACATCGGAAATGCCGCCGACGAGACGGAATGCATCTTCCGGGATATGATCGTATTTGCCGTCAAGGATCTCCCTGAAGTCGCTGACAGTCTGTTCGACTGGTACGTAGGATCCCTTCTGGCCAGTGAACTGTTCTGCGACGTGGAAGTTCTGGGAAAGGAAGAACTGTATGCGGCGCGCACGTGAAACTGTTCTCTTATCTTCTTCCGACAGCTCATCCATACCCAGTATTGCAATGATGTCCTGAAGTTCACGATACTTCTGGATCGTCGCCTGGACGCCACGTGCAACCTCATAGTGTTCCTCGCCGACAACTGCCGGTGTCAGAGCACGGGATGTGGAAGCAAGTGGGTCCACCGCTGGATAGATACCCATCTCGGAAAGTTTACGCTCGAGGTTGGTTGTTGCATCCAAGTGTGCGAATGTCTGTGCCGGTGCCGGGTCAGTATAGTCATCGGCAGGTACGAATACTGCCTGGATGGAAGTGACTGAACCGACACTTGTGGAAGTGATACGCTCCTGGAGCTGACCCATCTCTGTAGCAAGCGTCGGCTGGTAACCAACGGCTGACGGCATGCGTCCAAGCAATGCGGACACTTCGGAGCCGGCTTGTGTGAAACGGAAGATGTTGTCGATGAAGAGCAGTACGTCCTGTCCTTCTTCATCACGGAAGTATTCTGCCATTGTAAGGCCGGATAGGGCGACACGCATACGTGCACCTGGCGGCTCGTTCATCTGGCCGAATACCATCGCAGTTTTGGCGATAACTCCGGAATCACTCATTTCATGATAGAGGTCGTTTCCTTCACGTGTACGTTCCCCTACACCTGCAAACACGGAAATACCGCCGTGTTCCTGCGCAACGTTGTTGATCAGTTCCTGGATAAGAACCGTCTTTCCTACTCCGGCACCGCCGAACAGGCCGATCTTACCACCTTTTGTATAAGGGGCCAGCAGATCTACTACTTTGATCCCTGTCTCAAGGATTTCAACATTCGTTGTCAGATCTTCGAACTTTGGAGCCTCACGGTGAATCGGATCTCTTCTTTCTGATTCAGGAATCGCTTCTCCAAGATCGATATGTTCACCAAGTACATTGAACACCCTGCCGAGTGTCACCTGGCCGACAGGTACAGTAATCGGGCTACCTGTGTTTGTAACTTCAGTACCACGCTGCAATCCGTCTGTAGAACTCATCGCAATCGTTCTCACGACATTGTCTCCAAGATGGAGTGCGACTTCAAGAGCGAGGGCTTCTTTTTCATTTTCATCTTCCAAGTTGATGTAGAGCGCATTGTTCAGTTCCGGCAGTTTGCCTTCTTCGAAGCGCACATCAACTACAGGTCCCATGACTTGAACCACTTGACCTAAAGCCATTCGATTTCCTCCTAGTCTTTCTTTATTCAAGTGCAGATGCACCGCCGACGATTTCTGTTATTTCCTGTGTAATCGCAGCCTGTCTTGCACGGTTGTATTGTAATGATAGATCGTCCACCAATTCTTTCGCATTGTCCGTCGCAGCCTTCATCGCTGTCATACGGGCCGCGTGCTCACTTGCTTTCGCATCCAGAAGCGCACCGTAGACCAGGCTTTCCGCATATTGCGGGAGGATGGTTTCAAGGATGGATTCCTTGTCCGGTTCGAACTCGTATGTGGACAGGTTCGATGCCTGTGTCTGATTCGCCGCATCGTCTTCGGATAACGGCAGCAGCTTTCTTGTAGATACCTTCTGCTCAAGCACGGAAATGAACTCGTTGTATACGATATACAGTTCATCGATATCTTCGTTCGAGAACTGTGCCACCGACTGCTGGGCGATTTCCTTTACGCTGCTGAAGCTTGGCTGATCATCCAGCCCAATACGATGGTTCGTAATATTGTACCCACGGTTTTCCAGGAATTCGTATCCCATTCTTCCGATAACGAAAAGATCATAGGAATCCGGATTATCATTGTGGCGTTCACTGATCTTGCCGGTGATCTCTTTTATGATGTTGGCATTATATGGGCCGGCTAGACCACTGTCCGATGTAATGATCACATATCCGGTACGTTTGACTGGACGCTCCCTGAGCATAGGGTGGGAACTGGTATTATCGCCGGAAGCAATGGCTTGGACAGCCTCCTGGATTTTATCCATATATGGTTGGAACTTCCTGGCATTCTCCTCAGCTCTCTTAAGCTTGGAGTTCGAAACCATGTGCATGGCGCTAGTGATCTGGCTCATCTTTTTGGTTGATCCGATACGACCTTTAATTTCTCTTAATGAAGCCATGAATTCACCACCTTATTCTATATTCATCATCCTTGGTCTGAAGGATTGAATAGTTTCTTGAAGCTGTTTACTGCATTTACATAAGCTTCATCGTCCGGAAGCTGTTTTGTTTCCCGAATACCTTTGAGCAGTTCTGGGTCATTGGAGTCGAGCCAGCTGAGGAATTCATCTTCGAATCGAGTGATGTCTTCGACTGGGATGTCATCCAGATGACCATTTACCAATGCGTAGAGGATCACTACTTGACGCTCTACTGCAAGCGGCTTGTTTTCGCCCTGCTTGAGTACTTCAACAGTACGTTTACCACGCTCAAGTTTGGCAGCTGTCGCTTCATCAAGGTCGGAACCAAACTGTGCGAATGCTTCCAGCTCACGGTACGCTGCAAGGTCAAGCCTCAGTGTACCGGCAACCTTCTTCATCGCCTTGATCTGTGCGGAACCACCGACACGGGATACTGAAAGCCCGGCGTTGATCGCAGGTCTTACACCTGAGAAGAACAGGTCGGATTGCAGGAAGATCTGTCCATCCGTGATGGAGATTACGTTGGTAGGTACAAAGGCACTGATATCCCCTGCTTGGGTTTCTATGAATGGAAGCGCAGTGATCGATCCGCCACCGAGTTCATCGTTCAGCTTAGCTGCACGTTCGAGCAGACGGCTGTGCAGGTAGAATACATCACCAGGGTAGGCTTCACGGCCTGGCGGACGTCTGAGGAGAAGTGACAGTTCACGGTAGGCAGCTGCCTGTTTTGTCAGGTCATCGTATACGATGAGTACATGCTTTCCATTGAACATGAACTCTTCTGCCATGGATACGCCTGCATATGGCGCGATGTAGAGCAGTGGTGCAGGCATTGAAGCACTAGCGGAAACTACGATTGTATAATCGAGGGCGCCATTCTGACGCAGTGTTTCAACTGTGGAACGGACTGTCGATTCCTTCTGTCCAATGGCTACATATACACAGATCATATCCTGATCCTTCTGGTTGAGGATCGTATCGATCGCTACTGTCGTCTTACCAGTCTGACGGTCACCGATGATGAGCTCACGCTGACCACGGCCGATTGGAACAAGTGCGTCGATCGCCTTGATTCCTGTCTGGAGTGGTTCATCCACGGATTTACGGGCCATTACACCAGTTGCCGGGCTTTCGATCGGCCTTGTCTTTGTCGCACCCATCGGTCCCTTGCCGTCAATCGGCTGACCCAATGGATTGACCACGCGTCCGATGAGCTCTTCACCTACAGGCACTTCCATGATACGGCCTGTACGTTTGACTTCATCGCCTTCTTTAATATCATCATATGGACCGAGGATTACGATACCAATATTGTTTTCTTCGAGGTTCTGGGCAAGCCCCAGAACGCCGCTAGGAAATTCGAGCAGTTCTCCAGCCATAGCATCATTCAAACCATGAGCAAGTGCGATACCGTCACCAACCTGGATGACTGTTCCCACATCAGATACTTTCATATCAGCTTCATAGTTCTCGATCTGGCTTTTCAAGAGAGCGCTTATTTCGTCAGCTTTAATTGCCATCAAATGTCACTCCTTAATTAGCTATTAGTACTTTCTCTGAACCGATTCTTCAAATCAGACAACTGTGTATTCAATGAGCCGTCATAGACTTTCGTGCCGATGAATACGCGGATGCCTCCGATCAGTTCCTCGTTGACCTTATTCTCTATAAGCAGTTTTGAAAGACCCGTCTTTTTGATGAAGACTTTTCCGATACCTTCAATTTCTTCTTCAGAGAGTGGGTAAACTGATTCTATTACTACATTTTCCTGTTTATAGTGTGCATTGTAGTTCTGTATGAAATGATCATGGATTGCTTCAATCTCAGAAAACCTATTGCGGTCAGAGAGAATGAGGAGCATGTTGCGGAGCGGTTCGGAAACACTGTCAAAAGTCTTTGCCACCGCCTCCCGACGACTGTCCCTTGGAACTTTCGGGTTATTCATGAAAGTCAGGAACTCAGGAGTATTCCGCACTGCTTTGACCACTTCGTCAAAGTCCGCCTTGACCTCATCGAGATGACCGGCGTCCTTCACGGTACTGAACAAAGCTTGGGAATATTTTTGAGCTGAGTTAGCCATTATTTACCCCCTGCTTCCTGTAGATACCTTGCAACCAGATCTTTCTGATCCTGCTGGTTGATCTCTTTGGAAATCATCTTCTCTGCAATCAGGACGGAGATGTCGCCCACCTGATCATTGATATCACGGATTGCTTTTTCTTTTTCTCTTTCGATATCTGCCTTGGCAGCTTCCATCATCTGATTGGCACGCGTATTTGCGTCATGGATGATCGCTTCTTGCTCTTTCTTCGCCTGCTGTTTTGCATTATCCATCATCTCGGATATTTCAGCCTGCGTTTCCCTGAGCACTGCTTCATTTTCTTCCTTAAGCTTTACAGCTTCCATCCTGCGCTGCTCTGCATCATCTATTTCCGAGTGGATCAGCTGTTCACGCTCATCCATGACTTTCTTGAGCGGCTTCCATACGAAATATGAAAGTGCTCCGAGAAGTACGAGGAAAGTGAGCAGTTGTATCAGACTGTTACCAATTGCCGCCGGAACTGTGTCCGTAGCTCCTAAAATAAGAAATTCCACCTATGTACACTCCTTTCGCGAGAGTTTCATTCTGATTTCATAGTCGACATAATAAGAGGGCGAAATCTTGATAGAAGACTTCGCCAGATGTAACGATTCTTAGAACATGAACATAAGCATGAATGAAATAACAATCGCGATGATCGGAACGGCCTCAACAACACCGATACCGATGAACATGATTGTCATGAGTGGACCACGAGCTTCTGGTTGACGGGAAACCCCTTCAACTGTTTTGGATACGATAAGACCGATACCGATACTTGCGCCGAGTGCTGCAAGACCAGCAGCGATACCTACTGCGAGTAGATTCATCATAAGATATAGTTCCTCCTAAATATTTTTGAAAGTTTGATTTGAATTATATATTAATGGTCATCGCTCACCTTATGGGAAAGATAAACCATTGATAACATAACGAATATGAACGCCTGGATTGCCCCAATGTATATTGAGAATCCCTGCCAGATCATCATCGGGATGAACCCTCCGATAAATCCGATTGCTCCGGAAGCCATTACCATTATCAGCAGTGCCAGCAGAATTTCACCAGCGTAGATGTTTCCGTAAAGACGCAAGCCGAGCGTAAGGTTGTATGTGAATTCTTCGATGAATTTGAACGGTGCCATGAACCACACCGGCTGTACGTACGATTTAAGATAGGCTTTTGTGCCGCGCATCTTGATGCCATAATAGTGGGTCAGCACAATCATCAGGCTGGCCAGCGTCAGTGTGACTGAAGGGTCGGCCGTCGGTGACTTCCACCAGAGGTCATGGTCATCATTCGGTGCTACAAAAGCAAAAGGCAGCCCAAGCATATTCGAGACAAATATGTAAAGAATCAATGTCAGGGCCAGGAAGTGGAATCTTCCTCCTTGTTTCCAGGCCATATTGCCTGAAATGATGCCTTTAACGAAGTTCATCAGTACTTCCATGAGTACTTGACTTTTCCCTGTCGGCTTCACTGCAAGATTTCTTGTCATGAAGAAAGCTATCAGGAATACAATCAGCGATGATATGACGATCATCAATGCCGTAGACAGGTTGAATGTAATGGGAAGACCAAAAACATCTATTGTCCATATCGGATTTCCGTGCTCCATTTTCTCACCTCTTTCACTTCGTCAATTCTTTAATCGCACGAAACAGAATCATGATATAGCTGAGCAGAAGCCCAAGTGCTATACCGAAAATGCTGAAAATCTCCGGGAATCTCACCCAGAACAAACATGTAACTATCACAATCACAAGCCTTGCGATCGTGCCGGTCCTGATTTTCTCCTCTCCAGGATCATACGCCTTCTCAAGATTATAATACCAGTTCAAAAGCAACAGGATGGACGCAGAGGTACCAAGAGCAAAACCCGCTGCAAAGGATGATCCGGTAAATAGATGAATGAGTAGGCTGATGAACAGAAGGGGAAGTAGAAACTTCAGGAAATGATGGGAAAATCGTCTGAAAAATGGCACTTTAAACACTGTCTCCTAGTGTATTCTGCGGCTTTGGCTGTAAACCGTTACATTACTCTTGTAATGATATCTGTTTGTATTTTTTATGTCAATATTAGGGATGGATTTATTTATTCCGCTACCATCCCCGACATATTATGGACATAATTCTATACATTAAAGCTTTCAGGCTTATCCTTCCGGATTCCATAGTAGTATTTGATGTTTTCACATATCCTTAGGGAAGCTTTTCCATCTCCATACGGATTGTTCGCCTCGGCCATCTTTCTATAGAGATCCTCATCTGTCAGCAGTTCCTTCGTCAGCTCATAGATGTGCTCCTTCTGGATGCCGGCGAGCTTGAGTGTGCCTGCTTCCACACCTTCCGGCCGTTCCGTCGTATCACGAAGGACGAGCACTGGCTTCTGAAGGGAAGGCGCCTCCTCCTGCACACCACCGGAATCGGTGAGGATGATATGGCTTTTCGCCGCGAAATTATGGAAGTCGAATACATCGAGCGGCTCAATGATTTCGATGCGCTCATGGTCTGCCAGGTATTTGGAGGCTATTTCCCTGACTTTTGGATTCTTATGGATCGGATAGACGACTGTGACGTCTTCGAACTCTTCGACGATTTCGCGTACGGCGCTGAAGATGTTCTCCATCGGCATGCCGATGTTTTCCCTTCTGTGGGCGGTCAGGAGAATCACCTTGTTATCCTTGTGCTTTTCGATGATTTCACTTTCGTAGTCCGGGTTCACCGTCGTCTTCAACGCATCAATCGCTGTATTGCCGGTGATGGAGATGCCATCTTCCTTCTTGTTTTCCCTGAGCAGATTCTCCTTGGAGTTTTCTGTCGGTGCAAAATGAAGGTCGGCAAGTACGCCTGTCATCTGACGATTCATTTCCTCAGGGAACGGCGAGTACTTGTTGTTGGTCCGGAGACCCGCCTCTACATGGCCGATGTCCACTTCGTTATAGAACGCGGCCAGGCTGCCTGCAAATGTTGTCGTCGTGTCGCCATGGACAAGGATCATATCTGGTCCTGCCTCTTTGATGATGGACTCGAGACCAGCGATCACCCTGCCCGTCACTTCGGAAAGTGTCTGGCCCTGCTGCATGATGTCGAGGTCGTAATCAGGAGTGATACCAAAAATATCAAGCACCTGATCGAGCATCTCGCGGTGCTGTGCAGTGACCACTACGATGGGTTCAAGTTCCGGATCATTCTTAAGTGCCAGAACAAGCGGCGCCATCTTGATCGCCTCCGGGCGCGTTCCAAATATCGTCATGATTTTCTTCATTGCTTCTTCTCCTTGTTATATCTATTTCGTTCCGAAAAGCCTGTCGCCAGCATCTCCGAGACCTGGGACAATGTAGCTCTTTTCATTCAGTTTTTCATCCAGTGCAGCAATATAGATGTCCACATCCGGATGCGCTTCCTTCAGTACCTCTACACCTTCCGGGGCGGCAATCAGACAGATGAACCTGATCTTCGTTGCCCCGCGCTTCTTGACGGCGGAAATCGCTTCTACAGCAGATGCACCTGTCGCCAGCATCGGATCGATGACGAATATGTCACGTTCTTCTATGTCTCCCGGGAATTTTGCATAGTATTCGATCGCCTGCAGTGTCTCCGGGTCACGATACAGGCCGATATGCCCGACTCTGGCGGAAGGGATGAGCTTGAGTATGCCTTCCTGCATACCGAGTCCTGCCCTGAGTATCGGAACGATACCCAGTTTCTTGCCGCTCAGCCTCTTTGCTGTCGTCCGTGTCACTGGTGTGTCCACCTCTACATCTTCAAGGGACAGGTCCCGGGTCACCTCATATGCCATGAGCATGCCTACCTCATCAACGAGTTCCCTGAATTCCTTGGTCGATGTCTTTTCATCTCGAATATAACTCATTTTGTGCTGGATCAAAGGGTGTTCCATCACTTGTACTTTGGCCATGGTTTGTCCTCCAGTTCTCTCAATTGTGCCGGAATGGGGACACCCCACTCCGGCATGGTCAATTTATTTATATAGTGGGAATTTGGATGTCAGCGCACTCACTCTGTCCCTCAGCGTTTCATACTTCGTACCTTCTGTGACAGCCGTAAGTGTTTCCGCGATAAGGTCAGCCACTTCCTGCATTTCTTCCTCTTTGAAGCCACGGCTGGTCATCGCCGGAGTTCCAAGACGGATTCCACTTGTTACAAATGGGGATTCCTCATCGAAAGGAATGGTATTCTTGTTGCATGTGATTCCGATCTCATCCAGTGCCTCTTCTGCCTGTTTGCCTGTCAGACCGAAACTTTTCACATCGACGAGGACGATATGGTTCTCGGTGCCGCCGCCAACGATGCGCAGTCCCTTTTCTGAAAGCCTTCCAGCAAGCGTTTTCGCATTTTTGATGACCTGCTCCTGATATTCCTTGAATTCAGGGTTCAGCGCCTCACCGAAAGCCACAGCCTTCGCTGCAAGAATGTGCATGAGTGGTCCGCCCTGGATTCCCGGGAAGATGTTCTTGTCCACTTTTTTCGCGTGCTCTTCTTTTGTCAGGATGAGTCCGCCGCGCGGGCCCCTCAATGTCTTGTGCGTTGTAGACGTGACGAAGTCGGCATACGGGACCGGGTCTGGATGCAGGCCAGCTGCAACGAGTCCTGCAATGTGGGCCATGTCGACCATCAGATAAGCATCGATTTCATCTGCAATTTCGCGGAACTTCTTGAAATCGATCGTCTGTGTATAGGCGCTTCCGCCGGCAACGATCATTTTCGGCTTGTGCTCCTTGGCAATTTTAAGGAGTTCGTCATAATCGATCAATTCATCTTCTTTTCTCACACCATAATCTACAAAGTTGAAAAGCTTACCACTGAAGTTGACTGGGCTGCCGTGCGTCAGGTGGCCACCATGGTTCAGGTTCATGCCGAGAACAGTGTCTCCCGGCTTCAGAACTGAGAAATAGACGGCCATATTCGCCTGGGAGCCGGAGTGAGGCTGAACATTGGCATGCTCTGCGCCAAAAAGGGATTTCACACGTTCCCGTGCGAGATCTTCCACAACATCTACATTTTCACAACCGCCATAATAACGTTTGTGGGGATAGCCTTCAGCATATTTGTTGGTGAGTATTGAACCTTGGGCTTCCATGACCGCTTCCGATACAAAGTTCTCTGAGGCGATCAGTTCAATATTGTTGTTTTGACGATCAAGCTCTGCTTCAATTGTTTCAAAAAGTTTCGGGTCTTGTGATTCGATAAATGACATGTCTTCTCTCCTTAAATGTTTGTTTAATAATTTGCGCGAGGACCTCCAATGAGTTTTGGTCTGGAATATGCAAGAGTGACATTCGCTTTGCCGACTGTCTTCTGCTCCACCCTGAATGGCACTGCCACATGATGAAGGTGCATACCGATCAGGGTCTGTCCGATATCCACTCCCCGGTCTGCAGCAGCATGTTCAACCACCACCGGCCGGGAAAGATGATGATAGGCGTATTCGCTCAGACTGCCCCCGGCAGACCGGTGCGGTACGACACTGACCGGCGGATACTTGTGCGCGCGTGCCACATCATATTCCATTGTCACTGCCCGGTTGATATGCTCACAGCCCTGGAACATGATGTTCAGCCGATTGCGCTCTGCCGCCTGATGGAAGGCGTCGAATATAAGCTCGGCGACTTCCATGGAACTCTCCTTGCCGATATGGTGTCCCATGACTTCCGAAGTGGAGCAGCCTATCAGAAGGTCCTCCCCCTCCTTGAAGAAATCCGACGCTTCCAGCTGCTCGATCAGAACATCCAGGTCATTCTTCAATCTTGCAAACTCTTCGTTCATGTCTACCTCCCTCATACTCCGTGTTGAGCCAGATATCCACGATATCATCTGCGAGTCCCGGGCCGATGACCCGTTCTCCCATGGCCAGCATATTGGAGTCGTTATGCGCGCGTGTGGCTTTAGCGGAAAAAGTATCATGCACGAGGGCACACCGGATATTCCGGACCTTGTTTGCCGTAATGCTCATTCCAATGCCGGTACCGCAGATCAGGATGCCCCGGTCATATTCTCCGGAAGCAACCTTCTCCGCTACAGGGCGGGCAAAATCCGGATAGTCTACGGAGTCGTTGGAGTCCGGACCGAAATCCGTAATATCCACCCCTGTGTCCTGCAATTTTTGGACAATGGAGTTTTTCAGGTTGAACCCTCCATGGTCGGAAGCGATAATCACTTTCATATTCTTCACCTCACCTTCATTATATATCAAATGTCTCCATAAAAAAGTTGTCATGGGCAAATTACAGTCTGAATTTATCAATAAATTGCTTCAATTGGCGGAAAGCACGTTCATAATCCGCTTCACTCCCCCCGTAGGGGTCGATGACATCTTCCACGGTGCCTTCGGAAAATTCGCTGATCATACGCACATCCGAACTTGGGAACTGGTCCTTCACCACCCTCTTGTGGGCTTTGGTCATCACCAGCAGGAGTGCTTCTTCTGTATCTTCCCCCATCAGCTGCCGGGGCGATGATGGCTCTTCCAGGCCCTCCCGTTCAATTATCCTCTTCGAGAGGGGACTGATGCCATCTGCGAAGACCATAAGACCCCTCGATTCGAAAGCAGTCCCTTCATTACGGAACTGCGTTTTGGCATAGCTTTCAGCCAAAGGACTGCGACAGGTATTGCCTGTACACACAAAAATGATCTTCATTTCGGATCTTCCCTTATTATCTCATTTCCAGTGGCCTTATAGATCCGGTTCATCACTGCTTCAGTCGCTTCACTCTTGGGGAAGCCATGGATATAGATCAGATCGACATCCGATTTATCCATCTTCCTCAGGGCGGCATATAGATTGCGCCCCGCTTCCCGGTAATCATCCTCACCTGAGCACAGGCTGATGAAGTATGCGTGTTCCGGCACATGGCCCCGGACGGCTTCCGGAGCGATGACCCCGATCTTCTGTCCCTCCTCGACCCTCAGATGCGTATTGCTCCTGAGGCCGCCTTCGATGACGGCCATGGGTTGGCGCGGCGCATAATGTTTATACTTCATCCCTGGGGCGATCGGCTTTTCTGCCACTCCCTCATGTTTGCTGACGGTCTCTTTCAGGACGTTTTCCAGTGCCCCTTTGGTGATGCTTCCGGGTCTTGCGATGCGGTAGGGGAATTGGGTGCAGTCAAGCACCGTGCTCTCCAGTCCGTAGGTGGCAGGATCGCTTGCAACAACGCCATACACCTTGCCATTCAGATCGTCGATGACATGACTGTAGTGTGTAGGTGAAGGTTTGCCGCTCAGGTTCGCACTGGGGGCGGCAAGGGGGAAGCCGACTTTTTCAAGTATGGCATGCCCTACGGGGTGGCTCGGCATCCTGACCGCAACCGAATCAAGTTCCGCTACAGTATTGCTGGCGAGCATGTTCCCCTTCAGCGGCAGGATGAACGAAATCGGACCGGGCCAGAAATGCTTCATCAAGGTGCGCACCTTCATGTCCAACGGCTCAGTGAAGTCTTCAAGCTGATCCATGCTGTATATATGTACAATGAGCGGATTGTCACCCGGCCGATTTTTCGCTGCGAATATTTTATGTATCGCCTCCGGATTCCTTGCATCACCTGCCAGACCGTAGACGGTTTCGGTCGGTATGCCGACCACTTCTCCATATTCCAGCGCCGTCCTGATTTCTTTCATCTTTTCTTCGGTAGTCCGATCCTTCAGCTGTTCCGTCCTGATTTCCCAGATTTTTGTATCCATGCTAGACCTCCCATCTGAAATAGAGTATTCTGTCGTTCCCATTCATATCCTTCTTCACCTGCGGCTCCACTTTCGGCCAGCGTGCCGTGACATAGTTGGAGAGGGCCGTTGCCTGTCTCCAGCCGATTTCAAAATAGACGGAGCCTCCAGGACGCAGTACATCCACCAGCCGGTCCACCATTCTTTTATAAAGACCAAGGCCTTCGTCTTCAGCAAACAGTGCCAGTGCAGGTTCATGGTTTACGACAGAGTCACCCATGTCTTCCATTTCATTATAGCCAATATAGGGCGGATTTGAAATCACACAATCGACTTTCACGCCCTCTTCAGTCAATGGCTCAAACAGGTCCCCCTGCATCATTTCGGGGGAGACCCCCAGGCTGCGCGCATTTTCCCTGGTGACATCAAGTGCCGCAGCAGAAATATCGGTCAGGATCACTTCATTGCTGTGCCATGCAGCCGCCAGCGTCAATCCGATGACTCCGGTGCCGCACCCGATGTCCACAACTTTCCTGCCGTCATCCTGTTCCAGTGCCAACACAAGCTCCACGAGCTCTTCCGTCTCATTACGGGGTATCAGCGTTTCTTTCGACACTTTGAACTTTTCGCCATAGAACCAAGCTGAACCTACGACATACTGGTATGGTTCCCCATCTATGATGCGTCCCAGCGCCTCACTATACCGCTCATAGTCGGATGGAGGCACCTCACGGTCGCCATCCATGAGGAAATCCACCGTCCCCATGCCGAAGAGGTCTTCAAGCAGGAGCATCGCCGGCCGTGTTTCTCCTCCGGATACGCTCAAAGAGGCTTTCGCCTCTTTGATCATCTCCCTGTAGCTATAGGGATGCATTATTCAATTCTTCCAGCTTGCTCGTCTGTTCTTCGATCGTCAGGGCATCGATGATTTCATCCAGTTTCCCTTCTATGATCTGATCGAGCTTCTGGATGGTCAGGCCGATTCTGTGATCTGTCACACGGTTCTGCGGATAGTTGTATGTCCGGATCCTCTCGGAACGGTCCCCTGTCCCGACAGCACTCTTCCGCTTCTCTGCATATTCAGCCTCGGCCTCCTGCAGCATCATGTCGTAGACACGCGCTTTCAGCACCTTCATGGCCCGCTCTCGGTTCTTGATCTGTGACTTCTCGTCCTGGGAAGTGACCACCGTGCCTGTCGGCAGGTGGGTGATGCGCACTGCAGAATCCGTCGTATTGACGTGCTGTCCGCCGGCACCGCTTGAACGGTAGGTGTCTATCTTGAGGTCTTCGTTGCGGATCTCCACCTCCACATCCTCCACTTCCGGCAGTACTGCGACTGTAGCGGTGGATGTATGGATCCTGCCGCCGGATTCCGTTTCCGGCACACGCTGTACACGATGCGCCCCATTTTCAAATTTGAGCTTGGAGTAGGCGCCATTCCCCTGTATCAGGAAACTGATTTCCTTGTATCCTCCATGATCATTGGCATTCGCTTCAACGATTTCCGTCTTCCACCCGTTCTCTTCGGCATAGCGCGAGTACATGCGGAACAGGTTTCCTGCAAAAATCTGGGCTTCATCGCCACCTGCTGCCCCGCGTATTTCCATTATGACGTTCTTGTCGTCATTTGGATCTTTTGGAATGAGGAGAAGCTTCAACTGGCTTTCGATTCCTGGAATCGCCTTTTCAGATTCGGAAATCTCCTCTTTGAGCATCTCGAGCATTTCCTTGTCATCCGTTTCATTCATCATCATGCGGGACTCTTCGATCGTTTCCTTCTTCTGCTTATATTCCCTGTAGACTTCCACGGTTTTCTGGAGATCGCTCTGCTCCTTCGAGTATTCCCTGAGCTTGTCTGAATCACTGACAACGTCGGGGTCGCTCAGCATTTCATTGAGTTGTTCATATCTGTTTTCAATTATTTCGAGTTGATCAAACATGTAATTTTCACCTTTTCGTCTCTTTAATCTCGTCAATTATAACATATTTGGACACAAAAAAACTGTACTGGAATGTAACTCCAGTACAGTTGTATAGTCTTATTCGTTTGCGCTTTTGAAACCGAATTTTTTGTTGAATTTTTCAACACGGCCATCTGCAGAAGCGAATTTCTGGCGTCCAGTGTAGAATGGGTGGCATTCAGAACATACTTCCACTTTGATGTCTTCACTGTTTACTGAACCAGTTTCAAATTCGTTGCCGCATGAGCACACAACGTTTACTTTGTTGTATTCCGGATGAATTGCTTGTTTCATAATTTCCAGCTCCTTTGCCCTGAACCATCTGGAACAGAGTTTATTAGTGGTATCCCACTTCAATACTTACATATTATACAAGGTTTACCCAAAGAAATCAAGGGGTTAAGACCAATCAGATCACAGGCCGGCCCGTGGATTGGGAAGAAAGCATCCTCTGCCTCAATACATCAAAGAACTCCTCATTGGTACGGGTCTGTTTGAGTATCTTCAGGAAGCGTTCCGTAAAGTCGGGTGCATCGGTGAAGAGATTCCGGAGCTGCCACAGCACATCCAGTTCCGCCTTATCGAGAAGGAGCTCCTCTTTTCTTGTGCTCGACCGCCTGATGTCAATTGCCGGATAGATTCTCCGTTCACTTAAGCTGCGATCGAGATGCAGTTCCATATTCCCGGTACCCTTGAATTCCTCATAGATGACGTCATCCATGCGGCTGCCCGTTTCAACCAGCGCCGTGGAAAGGATGGTCAGGCTGCCGCCCGCCTCTATATTCCTGGCGGCGCCGAAGAAGTGCTTCGGCCTGTGCAGGCTTGCCGGGTCCAGTCCGCCTGAAAGCGTCCGCCCGCTCGGTGGGATGACAAGGTTGTAGGCACGGGCCAGTCTGGTGATCGAATCCATGAGTACGATGACATCTTCCCCCATCTCGACGAGACGCTTCGTCCGCTCGAGCAGCAGTTCAGCGACCTTGACGTGGTGCTCCGGCGGTTCGTCGAAAGTCGAATGCACGACTTCCGCATCCTCCACGGAACGCTCCAGGTCAGTCACCTCTTCGGGGCGTTCCCCGATCAGAAGGATGAAGAGCTTTGTATCCGGATGGTTCTTGGTGATCGCATTTGCAATCTCCTTAAGCAGGGATGTCTTGCCCGCTTTTGGCGGCGCAACGATCATGCCCCGCTGACCGAAGCCTATCGGGGTGACGAGGTCCATGATGCGTGTAGAGAGGTCGGTCGGCTTGTTTTCCAGCCTGATGCGCTCCTCGGGATAGAGGGGGGTCAACGCCTGGAAGTGGGGCCTCTTCCTGATATGTTCGGCATTGTGGTCATTGATGAAGTCCACTTGCAGCAGGCCGTAGTACTTCTCATTCTCTTTGGGGCGCCGGACCTTTCCAGTGACCTTGTCCCCCTTCTTCAGTTCAAATCTTCTTATCTGGGAAGCGGAAATGTATATATCCTTCTCCCCCTTCGAGAAGTTGACGGTCCGGAGGAATCCATAGCCATCCGGCTGTATATCATCGAGGACCCCTTCCATGTAGTAGTTGCCGTCCTTTTCCATCTCGGCTTCCATTATGGCAAGGACAAGCTCCTTCTTATTCAGGCGGCTGTAGTTGGAGAGCCCCAACTCTTTCGCACGCACAGTCAGTTCCTTGGTATTGTTCTTCTTATATAGTGCATCGAAGGATTCATACTTCAACCCTGTGGATTCTCTTTCAGCCATATATTCACTTCACTTTCATGTATTGGGTTCTGCTCTTTCAGGAGGGGATGATTGGAGAGGAGGATTTTAGCCATTCCATATTCTACACCATTGTTTTATAAAAGGAAAGATGACGATCCAGGACGCATACACCGCATTAAAACAGCAAACTCGGACTGCCGGGCAGTCCGAGTTTGCTCTATGCATCAGTCTTCTTCGACTTCCTCACGCCAGATTTCTGCGCCCAGGTCATCGAGTTTCTTGACGATATCCGTATATCCACGGTCGATATGGTTGACATTGTGGATGGTCGTTACACCTTCTGCCGTCAAGCCGGAGATCAGCAGGCAGGCACCCGCCCTCAGGTCACTTGCATAGACATGCGTACCTTTAAGCTGGGATGGAAAGATGAGTGCCGAGCCACTGGTCTGCTCTATTTTCGCATCCATCCTCACCAGTTCATCCACATGCCTGAAGCGGGCTGGGTAGATGGTTTCAGTGATCTTGCTCACACCGTCAGCCATGAACAGTAAAGGCGTCAGCGGCTGCTGCAGGTCTGTAGCGAACCCGGGATAAACCTGGGTCTTCACGGAAATCGGCTTGTATACATCAGGCTTTGTGATCGTAGCAAAATCATCTCCGATTTCAACCTTCACACCCAGTTCCTCAAGTTTTGCAGTGAGCGATTCCATATGGGTCGGAATGATGTTGCGGACCGTGAATTTATCGCCCACAGCCGCTCCGGTAATCATGTAGGTGCCCGCTTCAATGCGGTCGGGGATGATGTTGTGTGTAGTGCCATGCAGCTTTTCGACACCATTGATCTTAATGGTATCTGTACCGGCACCACGGATATCTGCGCCCATATTGTTCAGCAGGGAGGCGACATCCACCACTTCAGGCTCCTTGGCCACATTCTCGAGTATGGTCTTCCCTTCGGCGCAGCTTGCTGCAATCATGAGGTTGATGGTTGCACCTACGGAAACGACATCAAAGAAGATCTTGGCACCTTTCAGCTTATCCGCCACCAGGTACATCGCCCCATGTTCATTGGTCACCTTCGCACCCAGGGATTCGAACCCTTTGATATGCTGATCTATTGGACGGGGGCCGAGTGGGCACCCACCCGGCAGGCCGATGACACATTTCTTGAAGCGTGCCAGCATGGCGCCCATCATATAGTAGGATGCACGGAGCGACTGTACTTTCGTGTTCGGAAGCGGCATGTTCTCTGCATCTTCCGCATTGATTTCAAGCGTCGTGCCGTCGAGTTCAGTTTCTATATTCAAGTCATTCAGAAGGCTCATCAATGTTTTGACATCGGAAATCTCCGGAAGGCCTTCCAATACGACTTTCCCTTCTGAAGCCATCAATGATGCAGGTATGAGTGCCACTGCACTATTTTTAGCCCCGCTGATTTCAACTTCACCAGACAGCGTTCTGCCGCCCCGGACTTTAATTACTTCTTTACCCATAATTCTTCTCCTTATATGGCGGACCGCCTATTGGTCCTTTATACTGTTCCAATCTTCAAGGAACTTGTCGATGCCTTTATCCGTCAAAGGATGCTGTGTCAATTTCTTCAGAACTTTGTACGGAATCGTCGCAATGTCCGCACCTGCCACCGCCGACCCATGGACATGGGACTCATTCCTGATGGAGGCGGCTATGATTTCCGTACCGATGCCATGCACAGTGAAGATATGCTTGATGTCGGCGATAAGGTCGAGGCCTGTAAGTCCGATATCATCCAGCCTTCCGATGAACGGGGACACATAGGTTGCCCCAGCCCGTGCAGCGGTAAGGGCCTGGACAGTATTGAACACCAGGGTGACATTTGTCTTGATGCCTTCACCGGATAATACTTTAACAGCCTTCATGCCCTCTTCCGTCATTGGAATCTTGACGATGATATGTTCGTGGAGCTTGGCCAGTTCCCTACCTTCTTCAATCATCCCATCCGCTTCAAGGGAAATGACTTCCCCGCTGACCGGACCGCCTACAAGTTCGCATATTTCCACAAGCCGGTCATGGAATGAAATGCCTTTTTCCTTTGCGACAAGAGAAGGGTTCGTGGTTACACCCGCAAGCACACCCCACTCATTTATTTCCTTTATTTCTTCCATGTTAGCTGTATCAATAAAATATTTCATGAATCGATCGCACCTCCGTCTAGGTTATTGTTTCATTATAGGGTAATCACCGTATAATCGGCAATGGTAATATATATTATCAAACTTTATACATTTTTTATGGATAAATCAAACAAAAGCCACCCCGGCCGGGATGGCTTCATCATGCTAGGCTCTGTTGGAGGTGCCAAATTCCTTGATTTTACCCTGAACTGTTTCTTTGATCGCTTCCCTCGCAGGACCGAGGTATTTTCGTGGATCATAAACATCTGCATCATTTGCAAGCACTTCCCTCACACGTTTCGCAGATGCAATCTGATTTTCAGTATTTACATTAATTTTGGCTGTACCAAGGGAAATCGCCTTCTGGATATCCTTCGTCGGAATGCCCGTACCGCCATGGAGTACCAACGGAATATCCGACTGGTTGCCGATCTCCTCCATTTCCTTGAAGCCGAGATTCGGCTCGCCCTTATAGGGACCGTGTACGGAACCAAGTGCCGGCGCAAGGCAGTCGATGCCTGTCCGCTCCACCAGTTCGCGGCATTCTTCCGGATCGGCATAGATGACGCCATCTGCGATGACATCATCTTCCTGTCCTCCGACCACACCGAGCTCCGCTTCAACAGAAACGCCCCTCTCATGTGCATACTCGACCACTCTTCTCGTCGTTGCGATGTTGTCCTCGAAAGGCCCATGGGAAGCATCGATCATGACCGAAGTGAATCCTGCCCCGATAGCCTCTATGCACTTTTCATAGCTTGAACCGTGGTCCAGATGGATTGCCACAGGTACTGTGATGTTCATATCGGACATGAGCCCTTCAATCATTTTGACCACAGTCTTCATGCCGCTCATGTACTTCGCAGCACCTTCTGAAACACCCAGGATGACTGGTGCATTCTCTTCTTCTGATGCCATGAGGATCGCTTGGGCGAATTCCATGTTGTTCACATTGTATTGGCCGACCGCATATCCTTCTTTTCTTGCTTTGTTGAGCATTTCTGTCATTGATACTAAAGGCATTGTAAGTTTCCTCCTAAAAGTTCGTTCCTTTACGTGATTATAGCAAAAACATTTAATTCGGGGCAATGTTTTGGTAACATTGCATTACCATCAAGCCGAATGGAGAGTTCATATGGATAAAATACTGCAGACGCAATTGACAAACATCTACAATCATATAAATGCCCAGGAAGAGGAGATAGAAATGGCCGCACGCCTCCTCGCCCAGGCAGTGGGCAGCGAAGGTGAAATCCACCTGCAGACCTTCCATGACTTCAGGGGAATTGAACCCTTCCTGCTGACCGGCTCCCTCGCCCTTCCAAAGACAAGATCCTTCGATTCACCGGAAGCCGTGGATGCGCCCGACCGTGTGCTTGTCCTCGCCAACCAGTTCGATGAAGAGGTCAAGTCAGCTATTACAGCGCTCCAGGATGCCGGGAAGGAATTTGTATTGGTCTCCAACTACAATAAGCATGAAGCTGAATTGATGGACCACCTTCACCATTATATCGATTTGTCATCCCCGCGTTCCCTCATACCGACGCCGAATTTCGACAAAATTGTTAACCCTTATATCTCTGCATTCCTATACTTCTATGATCATCTGTTTGTCCTTGTCGATGAAATGACGAATGAGGCATATTGAACTCCCTATTGGCGAGCAGCCTCAGCCCATTCAGTATGACAAGGATCGTACTGCCTTCATGCCCGATGACACCAATCGGCAGATTGATCAGCTGAAAGAAATTGGAAGCGATCAGCATGAGTATGACTGCAATTGAAAAGGTCAGGTTCTGTTTGATTACGCCATCAAGCCGTGAAGAAAGGCGCATCATTTCCGGCAGCCTTGAAAGCTGCTCCTTCATCAGGACGATGTCTGCCGTTTCGAGCGCTATCCCGGTGCCTTTCCCCATTGCCACGCCGATATCCGCCTGTTTGATACCCGGAGCGTCATTGACACCATCCCCGACCATCATGACGACGCCCTTCTCCTTATAGGCGTTGATATGCCGCACCTTGTCTTCAGGACTCTGGTTCCCGATCGCCTTTTTGAGTCCGATCGATTTTGCAATGGATTCGGCCGCCTTCGGGTTGTCACCGGATATCATGACCGTCTCCTTGCCCATTTCATTGAGCTTCCTGATGACCTCCGCCGCTTCCGGCCGCTCGACATCCTTCAATGCGATGAGCGCCTTTTTGACTCCATCTTCAATATAGACCGTAACCGTATGCCCCGTGTCGAGGAGTTCGGATTTGAAAGGCTCCATGAAATCATCGGCTTCTGCCTTGACCACCTGGAAAATACGGCCGCCAACACGACCTTCAACCCCGCGTCCGACCACATCATGGACGTCCTCTGCCTCAAGCCCTTCCTGCTTCGCATCTTCAAAATGCCCGCTGATCCTCACAGCCAATGGGTGGTTGCTCCCCCGTTCCAAAGCGTACACATTTGCTGCAATCCTTTTGCGGTCCTCACCTTCCTCGACTTCAAAATGTGTGATGACAGGCTCCCCTTTTGTAAGGGTCCCCGTCTTGTCGAAGAGGACGTAGTCCACATCGACCAGCTGCTCCATGAATTTACCACCTTTGACCAGCACCCCGTTTTTGGCACTCGTCGAGATGGCAGACAGCGTTGCAGGCGTGATGGATGCCACGACTGCACACGGTGAAGCGACTACGAGCAGCACCATCGCCCGGTAAAATGTCTCATTCCAGCTCCACCCGAAAATATAATGTGGCACGAACATCATGAAGGCCGTCGTGATGAGGACGATCCATACATATTTGTTTTCAAACCGGTCGATGAACTGTGCACGCTTGGAAGGCACACTTTCGCTTTCACGTACCATTTCAATCATCCTGTTGAAGATGGTCTCTTCATTATCGACCGTCATCCTCACCGAAACGACCCCACCTTCATTTATGGAGCCTGTCAGCACGGTATCATCCGTTTCTTTGGTGACGAGCGCGGATTCCCCCGTAAGCGACGCCTCATCCACTTCCGTCGCGCCTTCTGTGACGACGCCATCAATCGGAAACACATCGCCCCTGCGTACCATGACGACATCTCCGATATTGAGGTCTTCAACATCGACAATTTCATATTCCCCGTCGGGCAGCTCCCTGCTGGCGACATTCGGCTTCATCTTGATGAGTGACTGCACCGCATCACGCGTCCTGCCCTCTGCATAAGCTTCAAGAGTACCGCTCACACTGAAGATGAAGATGAGGATGGCCCCCTCGAACCAGTAGCCGATGATGGAAGCACCGGTCGCAGCAATGATCATCAGCAGTTCAACATTCAATTTCTTCTCATTTACGGTCGTGGTAATGCCTTCCCTCGCCTGGAACCAGCCGCCGATGATGAAGGCGAGTACAAAGACTGCCGGATACCATGTGATATCAGTGAAGCGTTGAATGTAGAAGCCCAGTCCAATCAGTATGCCCGAAATGACTGTAAAGTATAATTGGAGTTTCTTCATATCCTTCCCTCCCCGCATCTTCCCTCACTTCCATTATACTTGGTTACCCGCCAATATATGAATGAAATTACAATTCCTTTTTGAAACTTCTATGGATGATGACAATGATTATCGTTATGGATCGACAAACCAAAAAAGCCATCCGGGCAATTAGTTGCCCGGATGGCTTTTGAAACTTTATTTTACACATGCATTGATGAGACCCTGGAATAATGGATGTGGACGTGTCGGTCTGGACTGGAATTCCGGATGGAACTGTACAGCTACGAAATATGGATGGTCACGAAGCTCTATCATTTCAACCAGACGGCCATCCGGTGACGTACCGGAGAATACCATGCCTTCCGCTTCCAACTGCTCCTTGTAGCGGTTGTTGAACTCATAGCGGTGGCGGTGGCGTTCCTCTATGCTTGCTTTGCCATAGAGTTCGCGCGCGATTGTTCCTTCCTTGATTTCACAAGGGAAACTGCCCAGGCGGAGCGTGCCGCCAAGATCGACCACATCTTTCTGGTCGGGCATCAGGTCGATGACCGGATGTGGCGTCTCTTCATCAAGCTCACTGGAGTGTGCTCCTGCAAGACCCGCCACATTCCTTGCAAATTCGACAGTGGCGAGCTGCATACCGAGACAGATTCCGAGCAGCGGCACATTGTTCTGACGGGCGTATTGAAGCGCATAGATCTTGCCCTCCACTCCACGTTCACCGAACCCGCCGGGTACGAGGATGCCATCCACTTCAGCAAGCTCCGCTTCATAGTTCTCCTCCGTGAGGTGTTCGGAGTTGATCCACTTGATGTCAATGTCGGCCTGCCGTTCATACCCTGCATGCCTCAGGGATTCCGCCACTGACAGATACGCATCCTGAAGTGTGACATATTTGCCGACCAGGCCGATTGTAATCTTCCTTTCAATGCTGTTCAGGTTCTGCAGCAGATGCTTCCATTCCTTGAGCTCTGCTTCTTTCTCGGACATCAAGTTGAGACGATCGATGACGAGGGAGTCCATACGCTGCTCCTGGAGTCGGATGACAATATTATAGATCGTCTCCTCATCCCTTGCCTCGATGACGCTTTTCTTGTCGATATCACAGAACAACGCAATCTTGTCCCTCAAATCTTCGCCCATCGCATGCTCTGAACGCACAACGATCATATCAGGCTGGATGCCCAGCCCGCGCAGTTCCTTGACACTGTGCTGGGTCGGTTTGGTCTTCATTTCTCCAGCGGCTTTGATGTATGGCAGAAGCGTGCAGTGTATATACATGACATTTTCGCGACCAAGATCGCTTCTCAGCTGCCGTATGGATTCCAGGAAAGGCAACGATTCTATATCCCCTGTCGTGCCACCGATTTCAGTGATGACAATATCTGCGTTGGATTCTTCCCCTGCCTGTATCAGACGGGATTTTATTTCATTCGTGATATGCGGAATCACCTGGACCGTCCCACCCAGATAGTCGCCGCGGCGTTCTTTCCTGATGACTTCAGAGTATACCTTCCCGGCTGTCACGTTCGAGTATTTGTGAAGATTGATGTCGATGAAGCGTTCATAGTGTCCGAGGTCAAGATCCGTCTCCGCACCATCTTCCGTGACGAACACTTCGCCATGCTGATACGGGCTCATCGTACCCGGATCCACGTTCAAATATGGATCGAATTTCTGGATCGTAATCGAGAATCCCCGGTCCTTCAGCAGTCTTCCGAGTGACGCAGCTGTAATGCCCTTGCCAAGAGAGGAAACAACCCCGCCAGTCACAAAAATATATTTAGTCATTGCACTTCCTCCTGTGATTATAGAACTTGGTCGCCATCATGTCATTGATGGCCGATCTGATGCGGCGATGCAGCGACGCTTCCCGCCTGCAAATAAAAAATGGCCCCCTTCCACACTTGGTGAAAAGGAGCCTTTCTTTACAATCCCTTTTTCAGGGAGCCCAATAAAAATAATATCACTTTTCTAATGAATGTCAACTGGAAGTTGCAGTCCTAGAGATCAGGTTTATCCTCGTAGCTGTCCTCAAGTTCGTCTGTATCGTCATATTCGACGTTTTCCCCGATTGTTTCATCCACGGGGTCGTCGAGGTCATCTTCAGCTTCAACTTCAGCTCCGTTGATTGGGGAATCGAGATTCTCCACGTCGGATTCCACAAGATCCTTATCCTGGTCGAATGCATCACTCACACTGTCATCCTCATCCTCTGCAATCTGCGGCTCCTCATCTTCTACAGCAAGCTCGATCTTATGGATTGTAGGGGCGATCTTGTCGGAAATGTCATCGATGGAATACCAGTCCCTAAGACCCCATACACCATCCCCTGTACTCAGGAACCTGCCATCCGTATTGAGGTCAGTATAGAACTGCAGCACACGGTTTTCGATTTCCTCATCGGAGTACCCACCGATTTCCTTGAACTTATCGATGATGTCATACAGGTTCGCCTCTTTGCCGGCATCCTGCAGATACATATATGACATTTCGATGAAGGAGTTCTCATCCATCATCTCTTTGGAGTATTCGTCCAGTCTCATTTCATTCATCCTTTCCAGTCTGGAATATCAAGGGATATCATACAGCGAAAATCTGTATGAATCAAGCACTAATTAATAGTTTATATACTTCATGAACCTTTTCTTCCCGTCCGCGTCTTCAAGCCTGACAAAGCCGACCCTTTCAAACAGCCGTGTCTTCCGTTCTGCATCATCCGTGTACACCATAAGCTCCCGGACGTCCGGGAGCACACGCCTCAGGAATGTACCAAGCTGCCTCAAGGCGCTGGAGGCGACCCCACGGTTCCGCTCCGGCTCCTCGACATGCAGATGGGAGATATGCAGCACTTCACTATTGAGCACACCCTCAATATGTCCAACCTGCTTTTTCTGGTTGAGCACGATGTCGACTTTGATATCCGGTAACTCCACCGTCTCATCCCGCTTCAATTTGATGTTATGGACATACTTCTGATCAAGGTCCAGATAGTATAGGCGCTCCTTGCCGATCGGCCCGTCTTCCTTGGTGGCGGTGTGTGCAAAGCCGGCCCGCTCATACAAGTTCCAGGCACCCTGATTTTCTGCATCGACCACCAGGTACAGATGGTCGAAATTGGAGAAATGCTCCTGTACGAAAAGCGGCAGGGACATCGCCACCCTGGTGCCATACCCTCTGCCCTGGAACGTTTCATTGATCGAGAGCGAACGGATGTACACCACTTCATGGGGAGTCGCATACCCCTCATGCTGATAATGTTTATGAAGTACGAAAAAGCCGACGATTTCGCCTGTTTCGTTCAACACGACACAAGGTGTACGGTCAGAGTCTTCAATCGCATCATCCAGTACATCCACAGGAAGGCTTGAATATATCTGCTGCTGCTCACTCAACCTGAAAGCGGCGAGACTCGTTCTATCTTCTTCAATAAATGGCCGGATATGTATATCGCTCATTTGCCTGAACCCCTTTTGACATGTATTGTCGTTTTGTTATGATACATACTATACCCTTTCAAGTATAAAATAGTCAGCTCGATATTCAACACCTTTGCAGTGTTTAATATGATAAAGTTGGGGTAGATTAAATTACAATTTAATTCTAGGGGGAAAAGTTTTGGACAACGACAATTTGGATAAGTCATCCAATAACAAAGGGGAAGAAAGGCAGCAGTCCATTCTGGGTCTCGTATTCTGGGTCTCAGCTACTGTCATCGTAATTGCAGCACTCGTTGCAACGATCATCCCTGACCGGTTCCTGATCGCTTCCGAATCGGTGTATGGATGGATTTCGGACTACTTCAGCTGGTTCTTCATGCTTGCTGTATTCGGTTTTGCTGTATTTCTAATTTTTCTTGCACTATCACCTTACGGACGCATCAAGCTCGGTGGCGACCAGTCGAAACCCGAGTTCTCATTCCGCTCATGGATCGGCATGCTGTTTTCTGCCGGCCTTGGTGTAGGTCTCGTATTCTTCGGTGTCGCAGAACCGATGAGCCACTTCATGATATCTCCATTTCCTGGAGGGGAGACGGAGACTGTCGAGGCTGCCCGTATGGCCATGGGATATTCGTTCTTCCACTGGGGCATTTCCCAATGGTCGATATTCGGTGTCGCCGGCCTGGCCATCGGATACAACCAATACCGGAAGAAGAAGGATGGCCTGGTTTCAACATCCCTTGAGCCCCTTCTTGGAGAGAATTATAACCAGAAGGCGAGGAAATCCATCGACATTCTTGCAGTCATCGCTACCGTAACCGGTATGGCGACATCTGTAGGTCTTGGCATCATGCAGATGGACGGCGGTCTCAATATCGCATTCGGTGTGCCTTCCGGTGCACTCACTCAAATCTTACTTACAGCACTGATGACCGGGCTCTTCATACTCTCCACTACAACAGGACTGAAGCGCGGCATCAAATGGCTGAGCAACCTGAACATGCTGCTCGCTGCAGTCATCACCATCTTCGTCATGGCGGTGGGGCCTTTCACCTTCATCATGGAAAGCATCATCGTCGGTCTTGGGGACTACCTTTCAAACTATGTTGGATACTCCCTCCGCATGCAGCCATATACCGGTGAAGTCTGGGTTCAGGAATGGACAGTATTCTACTGGGCATGGGTCATTGCATGGAGCCCATTCATCGGCTCGTTTGTAGCCCGTGTATCCAAAGGACGTTCCATCCGTGAATATGTCCTCGGCATACTGATCATCCCGCCGATGCTCTCCTTCCTATGGATCGGAGCCCTTGGGGGCACGGCAATCTATTCCGACCTCTTCAATGGCACCAACATCGGAGAACTCGTACTTGAGGATAATACAGCTGCCCTGTTTGCGCTGTTCGACCAGCTGCCGATGACGCAGATCTTCTCAGCACTCTCAATCCTGCTCATCTTCACATTCCTGGTCACATCAGCAGACTCGGCAACCTTCATCGTGGCCGGCATGACATCAGGCAACACGGACTCGCCAAGCACCAGACTTAAGATCATCTGGGGTGTACTCCTTGGAACACTTACAGTCACACTCATCATCGCCGGCGGTCTGACGAGCCTGCAGGCAGCATCACTCCTTGCAGGACTGCCTTTCGGTGTCGTCCTCATCGCGATGATCATTTCCGTTTCGAAATCATTGAGGCGTGAACCGAATGATTCCATGAAGCGCCGTCAGCGCAGAGATCGCAGAAAAGCTTAAAATTAAACATTACTAATAAAGAATGTCATTGGTATAATGGAGCCAATGACATTCTTTTTATGTGGAGGCAACTTATGAAAATTGGAATTGATGCAGGCGGTACGCTCATAAAAGTGGCATATTTGGAAAATGGGTCCAGGAAATTCGAAAAATGGCCATCTACGGAAATCGATCAGCTGATTGGGAAACTGAAGAGGGAACATGCAGCAGACCAGATCTTCCTGACAGGCGGCAAGGCGGAATACATGGCCGAGAAGCTGGAAAACACTGTCGGCACCTCGATAGAGTTCGATGCTACATACCGGGGATTGAAGATCCTTATGGAGGAGCAGGGCATCGCCCTCGACCACTTCGTCTATTTGAATGTCGGAACCGGCACAAGTTTCCATCACGCTTCCCCGGACGGCCAGGAGCGCGTCGGAGGTTCAGGCGTCGGCGGCGGCACCCTGATAGGGCTGGCGAAACTGCTGGTCGATATGGATGACTACGAGGAGATCATACGCCTGGCCGAGAAGGGCAACAGGGATGAAATCGACCTCAAAGTGCACCATATCTATGCCGGCAGGCCGACGCCGATTCCGGGAGACCTTACAGCAAGCAATTTCGGCAATGTCCTCTCCGGGAACACCTCAGATATGGGTCCTGAAGATAAGCTTCAGGCGGTCATAGGTCTCGTCGGTGAAACTGTGACTGCAGTCGGCATCAGTCTGGCTGAAGGTTTTGAAACCAATGACATGGTGTTCATCGGCTCCACCCTGCTGGATAACAACGTCATGAAGGACATCATCAACCGCTATGCCGGCTTGAAGGGGGCGAAAGCCCACATCATCCATAACGGTGAGTATTCTGGAGCCCTCGGCGCAATTCTATAGCAGGTTGCGATAGACCAGGGCCACACCTTCCTGCCGTCTGACCGTCAATGGCAGGCCGTAGCATGCGGATAGCATTTCACTCGTCACTGAGGCTGACGGCATGGGGCCTTCTGCCCTGCCGTCCTTTACCAGTGTAATTGTATCTGCATATGTCAGGGCGAGTGAAGCATCATGCATACTCGCAACTATCACTTTGCCCTCCCCCTCCCTGCATATCCAATCCATCATTTCGTGCTGATAGTTCATATCAAGCCCCTGCTCCATCTCATCAAGCATGATTACCGGCTTATCCTCCAGCGCGATCTGTGCACATTGGACCCTTTTGAATTCTCCACCGGAGAGGCTTTCTATCGAATGTCCAAGTAAATATTCCAGAGCAAAATGCATGACAGTTTCATCGAATACCCTTTTTGACACACTTCCGCTGGTCATCGTAAGATATTCATGGACAAGTACCCTGAACCTCGGATTCTCCTGGGGAAGATAGCTGATGATGCCTTCCACCCTCTCCAAAGGCTCTCCCCAGAACTGTATCGACCTTCTATTGAGCATTTCATGACCATATCCGATGATCCCCTTCATCAGGGAGCTCTTCCCGCCCCCGTTCGGACCCAAAATGATGTTCATCCCTTGATGAAATTCTATTCCTTCAACGTGCAGGCCAAACTTTTCATATGAAATTTGCAGGTGTTCAATTTTTAACATAAAAGTACCTCTACTAGCATTTTCTAAATGAGTCACTTATAATTATATACACAAATGTTGAAAGAAAAGGAGGTTTTTGATGGATGTCCACATAGACTATCCCGTTCTATTAATTGCCATCCTTCTGGTCCTGGGTGTCGTAATGACCCGTTTCTCGTCAAGGCTTGGGGTGCCTTCCCTCGTCTTGTTCATCATCATCGGGATACTGCTCAACCAGATCATCTATTATGATGATGTAGAGATGACCCAGCTCATTGGTATGATGGCACTCGTCGTCATATTGTTTGAAGGGGGACTTCAGACGAATATCATGACAATCAGGAAAGTCGCCGCCTCGGCAGTCCTGCTTGCCACCATAGGTGTATTACTTACCAGCTTAATTCTAGGCATATTCGCCTATTTCATACTCGGATTGGACCTGATGACGTCGATGCTGCTGGGGGCAATAGTCGGTTCTACTGATGCTGCAGCCGTATTTGCTGTATTCGGCAGCAAGAATATCAAAGAAAAACTGTCTTCCACCATCGAGGCTGAATCGGGTACCAACGACCCAATGGCCGTATTCCTTACCGTCACCATCATTTCCATCATAGAGATGCCGGGAGATAATAATGTTTTCCTTCTAATTCTTTCCTTCTTCTGGCAGATGGGTGTGGGACTGCTTGCCGGCATAATCATCGGCCGCCTCGCGGTATTCGTCATAAACCGGATCGACCTTGAGGCTTCCGGGCTATACCCGGTCCTCTCCTTAGGTTTTGCGATGCTCGCATTCGGCGTGACGGAAGTGATTGGGGCGAGCGGTCTGCTTGCAGTCTACATCATGGCTGTACTGATGGGCAACCGACCGCTCACCTACAAGCATTCCATCCTCCGCTTCAATGAGGGCTTGGCATGGATGATGCAGATTGTCATGTTCATCATGCTCGGGCTTCTTGCATTTCCGGAGGAACTGCTGAACTATACTTTCCAGGGCATACTCATGGCGCTCATACTCATGTTTATCGCCCGCCCTATTGGTGTATTCCTTACACTGGTCGCGAGCAAGTACGATTTCAAGGAAAAGGTGTTCATTTCATGGGCGGGCCTGCGCGGTTCGGTTCCCATCGTACTTGCGACCTACCCACTTGTCAGTGACATCGACAACGGTTACCTCGTCTTCAATGTCGTCTTCTTCATTGTCCTGTTCTCCGCTCTGCTTCAGGGAAGCACAATCACACCAGTGGCACGCTGGCTCGGATTTGATGAAGGCGAAACGGACTCTCCAGCCTATTCTGTGGAGCTGCTTGCACTCGGCCAGACCCAAAACGATATTTATGGTATTGAACTGCCTTCGCAGTCCGCCCATGAAAATGTCAAGATCAAGGATTTGGATCTGCCGACGGATGTCCTGGTGATCGCCATCATCAGGGATGACGAACTCATCACACCGAATGGTGATACCGCAATGCATTCCGAAGATTTCATATATGTCATGATGCCGCGGAAGCTGCGCGAACGGACAGAAGCCTACTTCAGCAAACAACGGGAAATACCCAAGCCCAAAAAAGGGCGGGTAAAACCTCCTGGTACAAAAGAGGAAAAATAGGAGGTGTCGGACAATGAAACGATTCATCATTCTACTATCCATACCTATGTTCATCACGGCATGCACAAATCCTGGTGATGAACCAGCAGAAAGCGAACCTTCTGAAGAGGAGACCACAGAAGAAGAGACTGAGGAAATCACGGAAGAGGAAACAGAAGAGGAGGCACCTCCAGAGGTCACACCGATTGATGTGACGAGCGACGCCTTCGTCTCCAACTTCTTCTCGGGCAACTACGAATACCGGACGATCTCCGTCCACTCGAGCTATGACTATATGGTCGAAAGGCTCGGAGAGCCTGCCGGTTCCGGCAGCACCGTGGATGGCACCTACTACCATTATGACCATATAGGCTTCAACTTCCCGGAGGCGGTCGGCAGCGTTGAAGACACTGCTGAACTCAGGGTGGATGGCATCATCATTTTCCCGGAGGAATTCTCCAAGCAGGATGCTGTAGAACATTTTGGCTGGCCGAGCAGTGATGAAGTCTCGGACTTCCGCATGTTCTATGACAGCGACGATTCCAATGGCCAGTATGTCATGATGAAATACAATCAGGAAGACCGGATCACCGAAATCATCCTGCAATACAAGGACCTTTCCGACACTGAATTCTACGACTGATGACGCAAAAGGCGGATGCTCAAATGAGCATCCGCCTTTTCATTCCTTGTTTGCCTATTTCAGTTCACCGTTCAGTTCAAGTCTTGTAGTAACCGTGGCATTTAGGGAGTTGATGGCTGAACAATACTTCTTGGCAGACAGGTCGACTGCACGCTGGGCCACCTTTTCAGCCACCTCCCCTTTTATCTTGACGATGATGTCCACGTTGGTGAAGCGCTTCGGTTCCGTTTCCGCACGGTCGCCATCAATTTCAATGTCGATCGATTCCACCTTATCCATGCTGTGGCGCATAATGACATTCAGATCGATGCCCATGCAGCCTGCTACACCATGCAGGACCATTTCCATCGGCCGTGGTCCGCTGTCATTGCCACCGACAGCACTGCTCGCATCCATCGTCACTTCATAGCCTGAGCTGTCTCCTGTAGAACTGTAGGCCATGCCGCCGTTCCATTGTGCTTTAACTATCATTTTCTCATCCTTTCAATCGCGTTTGATTCCATTATAATCGACATATCCATCCACCGGTAAAAATCGGCTTAGAATAACGAAGAAATGGCATCCACCAGGCTGTATATCCCCAGGAATGAAACGACCGCAGTCACCAGCCAGCCGATGATGTTCAGCCACAGCGGGTTGACGTGCTTTTCCATCAGGTTCTTCTTGTTTATGATGATCATGATCAGTATGGCAATGATCGGCAGGATCAGGCCATTCAATGCCTGTGCAAAAAGCAGGACTTCAAGCGGTTCGAATCCGATTGCCGAAGTGATGATTCCAAGGCCGATGACAAGACCGAAGACGGTTTTGTATTTCTTATTATCGAAACCGCCCTTCCAGCGCATGAAGCTGCTGACGGTTACAGCCGCCCCCATCGGGGAGGCGATGGCAGATGAGAAGCCTGCCGAGAAGAGGCCGATGCTGATGAACAATGGCGCAAGGTCTCCCATAAGAGGTTCCAGAGGTGCTGCCAGTTCCACGACACTCGTAACTTCCGTTCCATAGATCAAGGCTCCGGCAGTGATGAGTATGGCGGCAGTAATGATACCTCCGACTGTAATTGTGATGATGGTATCCATACGGGATTCCCTAAGACCGTCCACACTGTCCCATTTCTCACTGACCGTGGATGCATGGATGAAGAAGTTATAGGGCACGACGGTCGTACCGATGAGGGCAATGATCATCAGGATGGAACCATTCGGGATGCCCGGAATGAATGCGCCCTTCAATATCGCCCCCAAATCCGACGCTGATACGATCATGGTTGTGATGAAGGTGATGCTCATGATGACGATCAGGGCAATCATGACCTTTTCAATGATTTTATACCCGCCACTAAGTCCTAAAATCAGAATGAGTATACCTATGATTGGCGCAACAAAATTCTCCGGTATGCCGAACAGATAGGATACACCGAGTGAAGTCCCGAGCAGGTCCCCACTTATGTATGCTGCACAGCCTACAACTACGGCGATCATCACAAGCCATACGGCTGCAAATTTCAGTATGACGTTATTGAACAGATCACGGATATTTTCCCCCAGTCCTTCACCAGTGACTATGCCGATCCTCGCCACCATTTCCTGAAGTACGATTGTAGCAATAATTGCAAACACGACTGCCCAGAGCAATGCAAATCCGAAACCTGCCCCGGCCCTCGTCGCCGTCGTGACCGTTCCCGGTCCGATGAACGAGGCGGTAATGATTGCGCCTGGTCCGATCACTTTCAATTTTTCAATGAATTTGTTTCTTGTCATATTCCCACACCCCAGTTTTAAAAATGGAAGGGAGCATGCTCCCTTCCATTCATTTATTTTGCATGGCCGCCATGCACATGTCCTGCAAGCACGTAGAGTACTGCTGTAGAAACGAAGTGTGCCGAGTTCTGGTTGGCATCCTGCTGTGGATAGACTTCAACGAAGTCCATGCCGCATACGCCCCGCTTGCCGAATTCATAGATCATCGTCACCAGTTCATGCGAGGTGATGCCGTTGCCGTCGACCGGACCACCCGGATTGAATGCAAAATCAAGCACATCACTGCATATCGTCAGATAGACCACGTCGACATCGTTTGCCGCCATGTCATATATTTCGTTGGCATAAGCCTTCAGGTCCCCAGCCTCTTTTATATCATTGATCGTCAGGGTCACAGCACCCGCTTCCTGTGCGTACTTTCCTGTTTCTGGTTTGTTCCTCGGCCCTTTGATGCCTGTGTGGATCAGACTCTCATTCCTGACTCCTTCAGTCTCATAAAGGCGCATGAATGGTGTGCTTCTTGCAAACTCATCCCCCTCATGATGCGGCATGTTGTCATAGTGCGAGTCCAGATGGATGATGCCGACCTTCTTGCCCGTATTCGTCAGAGCTTTGACGATTGGATAGGTGATGCCGTGGTCGCCACCGAGACCGACAAGGAACTTCCCGGATTTCCACAGATTTTCGGCAAATGATTCGATCCTGTCCATTGTTCCCGGTACATCATGCGGAATGACGCTTACATCCCCTACATCGCCAAGGCTCAGGTGGTCTTCAACATTGATATGGTCGAGCTCGGGAAGATACGTACTGTACCTGGCCGAAGACAGTCTGATCTGTTTCGGTCCGAGTTCGGATCCTGTATAGTCCCCCCAAGTGCATGCCCCTTCCCAAGGGACGCCGTACACCAGTACATCCGTGTCATAGTCGTCTGTTTTCGTCAGGTTTTTCGCACCCAGCATTGGGGGTGTATTGCCATAAATATTCGAAACCATTCCTATTCCTCCATTAAAGCTCATATTTTCCCTCCATTATATCAACATAAGCACATAATTGCATTTCAATTATTGAAATATTTACTATATTTGAAAAGTATCGCCGACCCGTTGACCATATAATCAAACTCTTATATAATTCATCGTGTTACATAATAGAATGCTTATAAGATTGAGGTGTATTATGGAAAAGATGAAAATGGACATCGGCGAAGCAGCCGATCTATTCAAAATCATGGGTGACCGTTCAAGACTCTCGATGGTCGCCATGATGAACAGGCGCGAATGCTGTGTCTGCGACTTTACAGAATGCTTCGGGATGAGTCAGCCGGCTGTGAGCCAGCATTTGAAGAAGCTGCGTGCGATGGGATTGATCAAGGAAAGGAAAGAGGGATACTGGACATACCTTTCGCTGAATGAGGAAAGCCCGTTCCACGAGATGATTCCAGAGATCATCGCCGCCATACCGGACATTGATGCGCAAATCTCCTCGATGATCGCAAGGTGCAGCCGGGAGGACTGCTGCTGATGGAAAGTTCAACTGCTGTCATTGCCGTCATCATATTCCTCGTCACTCTGTTCCTGGTCATCCGTCAGCCGAAAGGGCTCGGCATCGGGTGGTCGGCAATCGCCGGCGCACTGGTCGCACTGCTCTTCGGCGTCGTCAGCTTCGGCGATGTCGCCACAGTATGGGGCATCGTATGGAATGCCACTCTGACATTCGTGGCGGTCATCCTCATCTCCCTCGTACTGGATGAAATCGGGTTCTTCGAGTGGTCCGCCCTACATATGGCACGTTTTGCCAAAGGCAATGGATTGAGGCTCTTCGTCTACATCATACTGCTCGGTGCCATCGTCGCGGCACTCTTCGCCAATGATGGTGCCGCCCTCATACTGACACCGATCGTCCTGGCGATGGTCAGGAACCTGAACTTCACGGAGAAGATGATCATGCCGTTCATCATGGCCAGCGGGTTCATCGCGGATACCGCTTCCCTCCCGTTCATCGTCAGCAACCTCGTCAATATCGTATCTGCTGATTTCTTCGGCATCGGATTCATCGAATATGCTTCACGCATGATCGTGCCGAACCTGTTCTCGATACTGGCGAGTATCCTCGTCCTGTATCTGTTCTTCAGGAAGAGCCTGCCGTCGGACTATGACTTGTCTGAACTGAAGACACCGCATGAAGCAATCAGGGACCATCGCATGTTCTCGTGGTCCTGGGTTGTCCTTGCCCTGTTGCTCGTCGGGTATTTCCTCAGCGAGCCGCTCAACATTCCGGTCTCCATCATTGCCGGCATCATCGCCCTGTTCTTCGTGCTTATGGGCAGGAAAAGTGAAGCGGTACCCGTCACACAGGTCATTAAAGGGGCCCCTTGGGATATCGTCTTCTTCTCCCTTGGCATGTATGTCGTCGTCTATGGACTCCAGAACGCAGGCCTCACGAGCCTGCTCGGCCAGTTCATCGGTGCAGCGGCCGATCAGGGGCTGTTCGTCGGAACGATGGTGATGGGCTTCACTGCGGCCATCCTGTCCTCCGTAATGAACAATATGCCGACGGTCATGATCGATGCACTCGCAATCGCCGAATCCGGTGCCCAGGGACTGGTGAAGGAAGGGCTCATCTACGCCAACGTCATCGGTTCGGACCTTGGTCCAAAAATTACACCGATCGGATCGCTGGCCACACTGCTGTGGCTGCATGTACTCAAGAAGAAAGGCATCAATATTTCATGGGGATACTACTTCAAGATCGGCATCATCCTGACCATCCCCGTCCTATTCATCACACTGTGCGGCCTCTATATCTGGCTGCTCATCATTTCATAAACAAAGGAGCGTTCCAATATGTCAAAACCAATCGTCTATTTCCTATGTACCGGCAACTCCTGCAGAAGCCAGATCGCTGAAGGGTTCGGCCACAAATATCTGGATGACCAGTATGAAGTCCATTCCGCAGGCATCGAAGCACACGGCATGAACCCGAAAGCGGTTCAAATCATGAAAGAGGCTGATGTGGACATCACCAGCCAGCAATCCAGTATCATCGATAATGAACTGCTCAACCGTTCCGACTATGTCATCACATTGTGCGGCGATGCCAACGACAACTGCCCGATGACCCCGCCCCACGTAACACGCATGCACTGGGGATTTGAAGATCCGGCACGCGCCACCGGCACGGAAGAGGAAGTCCACGCCGTCTTCGAACGCGTCCGTGACTCAATCGAAGAAAGAATCATCCAATTCAAAAATGAAGGCAAATAAAAAGGAGGCCCATGTGGGCCTCCTTTTTGATGGCTGTTATGCCACCTGCTCGGTCTTTTTCCATTTCACATAGTTCATCGCAAGGATCAGGATTGCGACCCCGACCCCGATGATGTCGGTATATGTTTCAGGTACGATGAGCAGCAGAGCGGTGAGGATCAGCACTGCCCTGAAAATGACATTGATATGCGTCTTAAAGAATCCCTCGAGTCCGGCCGACAGTGCCAGCAGACCGATCAGCGTAGTGGCGACGACAATCGCCACATCCATGAATCCGGCCAGCGGGTACTCTCTGGCATTCGTCATCAATCCTTCTGTATCGACGAGCAGCAGGGCCGGTTCATAGATGAACAGGAAGGGGATGAGGAAACCGGCAATGGAAAGCTTCAATGCCTGGAAGCCCGTCGTCATCGGATTCCCTCCCGACACCCCGGCACCTGCGAATGCAGCAAGCGCCACAGGCGGCGTCACATTGGCGAATATGCCGAAGTAGAATACGAACATGTGCGCGAGCAGTATCGGAATGCCGAATTCCGCCAGGGCTGGTGCCGCCATCGTCGCTGTGATGATATATGCAGGGATGGACGGCAGCCCCATGCCGAGGATCATGGATGCGATCATTGTAAAGAGCAGGGTCAGGAAGAGTGAACCTGCGCCGAGACTTGCAATGGCTGAAGTCATGACAGCACCGAAACTTGTCAGCGAAACGACACCGATGATGATGCCGACCACCGCACAGGCGATCATGACGGACAGTGCCTGCTGGGCACCAACGGCCATCGCTTCAAATATCTCCTTGACCGACATGCGCGTCGTCTTCCTCATTGTTGCGATGACGACTGTCAGCAGGAGTGTATAGATGGCAGCTCTTGGAATCGGGAAGTTCATGTAGAGCATCACGATCAGTCCGATGATTGGAATGAGGAGGTGCCCCCGCTCCAGCATGACCGCCTTGACTTTCGGCAGATCGGCACGTGGAATGCCCTGAAGGTTGCGCTTGCCTGCACGATAGTGTACCTGCATGATGACGGCAAAGTAGTACAGCACGGCTGGAATCAGTGCGGCAAGTGCAATCGTGCCGTAGTTGATGCCGGTTGTCTCCGCCATGATGAAGGCACTCGCCCCCATGATCGGCGGCAGAATCTGACCGCCGACCGAAGCGCTGGCTTCGACGGCACCGGCAAAGTTCTTGTTGTAGCCGACCTTCTTCATCAGCGGGATGGTGAACGCTCCCGTACTGACCACGTTGGCAACTGCCGCGCCATTGATGCTTCCCATGAAGCCACTGGAAACGACGGCCACTTTGGCCGGTCCACCCTTGTTGGCGCCTGCTAAGGCCATCGCCAGGTCATTGAAGAACTGGCCCATGCCGGACTTTTGGAGAAATGCGCCAAAAAGAATGAACAGGAAGATGAAGTTGACGGACGCCCCGATTGCAGTCGAATAGAGCCCCTCCGTCTTCAGATAGAGTTGACCGAAGATGTCCCCGAGGTCAAACGGCCGCGTCATCATCATGTTCGGCATGAAGCCGAGATGGCTGATGAATGGATAGAGCAGGAATACGAGCGCCAGTATCGGCAGGATGATGCCGGTGACGCGCCTTGCCGCCTCCAGTATCAGCACGACGGTAAGTATCGCCATGATGATGTCCACCGTATTCGGTATACCGCCGCGCTCGACCACGATGGCCTGGTATTCGAGGATGATGTACCCTGCCGTCGCCAGGCTCAGTGCAGCAAGAATCCAGTCATAGACCGGCAGTTTACCCCGGTCCTGCTTCTTGAATACAGGATAGAGCATATAGACGAGTGCAAGGCCTACCGCTACGTGTACAGCCCTCTGCTGCAGTGCCGGCATCGGGGTGAATACCATGTAGACATGAAAGAGCGAGTAGAGTACGGAGACGACCGTGACGATCCATACGACCGATTTTTTATCAAATTTCCGCGTTGCGGAATCCTTGTCGTACTTCTCCAGGATCTCCTGTGTATCGGGTGCAGTTTGTGGTTCCTTAGTCATATTAACCTCCTGTTATCCGCTGTAGCAGCGTCGTATTTACAATCTTGATTTCTAGTGCGGTATTCGCTTCATAGAAATCATATAGTGGATACTCCTTCTGGTTCTGGACGATTGTAGTCTTCACATTTTCCGAAACATTGAGGTAGAGTGCATCATATGTATCATTGACTGTGAATTTTACAAACCCTTCCTCAGTGACTTCCGGCTCACTTTCAGATTGATGGGGAACACCTGCACCAAAAGTTTCAAAATATGTGTCCGTCAGCAGAAAAGCATTTTCCTCCACTTCATAGACCTCATACCATTCCGACTTTTCAATGGAGTGGATCCAATGCAACTCAAATGTTTCATCCGGCAGAAACCTGGCATCGTACCCTTCCGCCTCGAGCTTTATCGTCCGTTCCGGAAAAAGGAATAGAAAGAGGAGCACCGCTAGAATGCTCCCCGTCAGTAGTACCTTGATCCTATTGTTCATCGTAGTAGCGCTGGGCTCCCGGATGGATGTCGATGACTGCACGCTCCTGGGCAGTCTCCAGACTGATGTCTTCCGCTGCCTGGTGAGAGTTCGCGAGGCTGTCCAGGTTCTCGAACAGATACTTCGTCAGTTCATAGACATCATCTTCACTCAGGTCCTCCCTGACGACAAGTGCGTTCATGATTGCAGCCGTCGGTACGGCTTCTTCATTGCCATATGTGTCTGCTGGAATTTCAAGGGCCTCGAAGTACTCTGCATCTTCTGAGAGCGTGTCCACCGCGTCCCCTTCAATCGGTACGATCTTCAAATCCACGGAGTTTTCTAGTTCCATCACTGAAGCATTCGGCAGTCCACTTGTCAGGAAAGCCGCATCAATCTGACCACCACGCATCGCTTCCGCGGCTTCTGCGTATCCCAGATAGTCGACTTCCATATCATCATATGTCATATCATGTGCATCAAGAATGGAACGCGTCGCAATTTCAACACCTGAGTTCTGGTCACCGACCGCCACACGCTTGCCTGCAAGATCATCGATGCTTTCGATGCCCGCGCCTTCAGTAGTGATGACTTGTACGAAGTTCGGATAGAGTGCCGCCACCTGCTGCACATTTTCAATCGGTTCGCTGAATGTCTCTTCGCCATTGACAGCCTGGGTGAGTGCATCACTCATCACAAATGCCATCTCGACTTTTTCTTCTCCCAGCAGATTCAGGTTCTCGGCGGAAGCGCCTGTCGTCTGTGTACGGGAATTTACGTCGAATTCACTGCTGTATCCTTCTGCCAGTGTCGTTGCGATGATATTATAGGGACCGGATGATCCGCCCGTCGCAATCGTTACGATGTTCGTCTCAAGACCCGCGGAGCCTTCTCCGGATGATCCACCTTCCGAAGCTTCGCCTTCTTCAGTTGTCTCCGTTTCCCCTTCACCTTCGCTGCCGCCGTCTCCACATGCGGAAAGTATGAGCCCACAGCCCAGGACGACTGCCAGATATTTCTTGAATTCCATTTAACGACCCCTCCTTCTTCATTTAATAAAAGTATACCAGAACCCCCTCTCTATGAAAACGGTTTATTTGCAATCTGCTGAATATACAGGAATTGCTTCCAGATTGTCTATTTTCATCTTTTCCCGGGGCTTTATCTTTGAATTTTCATTTTATTTGCATAACAATGGAACTAATGAGAAAGGGAGGATTCTGATGAAATCATTATTTGAACCGTATGCTCTAAAAGGATTGGAATTGCGCAACAAGATCGTCATGGCACCGATGTGCCAATACAGTGCCGTCGACGGCATTCCAGATGAATGGCATTTCACCCACTACACTTCCCGTGCAGTCGGGGGCACCGGAATGATCATGATGGAGATGACGAATGTCGAAGCGCGTGGGCGCATTACAGACCACTGCCTCGGTATCTGGTCCGACGGCCATGTTCCCCACTACAAGCGCATCGTCGATGCATGCCACCGCCACGGTGCCAAAGTCGGCATCCAGCTGGCCCATGCCGGAAGGAAGGCACGGGACACGGAGACACCGGTATCAAGTTCCCCAATCGCCTTCAATGAGGACTTCAAGACACCGCATGAGCTGTCCACCGAAGAAGTCGATGAAGTCATCGATGCCTTCAGATGGGGGGCTGCACGGGCAGTCGAAGCCGGCTTCGATACGATTGAACTGCATGCAGCGCACGGCTATCTGATCCATCAGTTCCAGTCCCCGCTGACCAACAGGCGGACGGATGAATATGGAGAGGACCTGAGCCTCTTCGGACGCAAGGTCGTTGAAGCTGTAAAGTCGGTCATGCCTGAAGAAATGCCGCTCATCCTGCGGATATCCGCTGTGGAATTTGCAGAAGGCGGTTATGACCTCGAGCATGGCATCTGGCTTTCAAAACAGTATGCCACAGCAGGTGTGGACATGATCGATGTTTCCGCCGGCGGTGAAGGCAAGCCATCGGAAGAACGTTTCCCGGGAATCTATCCAGGTTATCTCGTCCCATACGCAAGAGCTGTAAAGGAGGAAGCAGGCCTGCCGGTCATGGCAGTCGGGCTCCTGGAGGATGTGAATCTGGCGGAACATGTCGTCGCTTCCGAAGAAGCGGATCTCGTTGCCATCGGAAGGGGACTCCTGCGTGATCCCTATTGGGTGCTCAATGCAGCCCGCGAAAGGAATCCTGAGGATGCATCCTTCATTCCTGAACAATACGAACGCGCTTATTAGAATCATGGAGGCTGAAAATGAAACATTCACTGGATAAATCACATTTCTATTATGCAATGTCCAAGGACAATGAAGCAGCGCTTAAAGTAAGCCCCGGCGATACAGTCGAAATAAGGACACATGACTGTTTCCAGGGGCAGATCACCTCTCAAGATACTGTACTCGACACGGTCGACTGGGATCAGATCAACCCTGCCACAGGCCCTATATATATTGAAGGCATCAGACGGGGGGATGTGCTTAAAGTGACGATTGAGGACATTACCCTGGATGACAGGGGGGTCATGCTGACAGGCCCTGGACTCGGGGTCATGGGAGAGCAGATGGAAGGCATGGAAGTAAAAATGTTCGATGTCGATGCTGCAGGCGGCCATATTTCATTCAATGGCCTGAAATTGCCCATGAATCCGATGATCGGTGTCATCGGCGTTGCACCGGAGGGCGATCCCGTCAATAATGGGACACCGGACCGCCATGGCGGCAACATGGACAGCAAGAAGATCACTTCAGGCGCCGACCTCTACCTCCCCGTCTTCCACGACGGTGCACTGTTCGGACTCGGTGACGTCCATGCCAAGATGGGCGATGGTGAAATCAGTGTCAGCGGTCTGGAAATCGGATCGACGGTCACGGTGACTTTGGACAAGGCACAAAACATGACGACCGGACACCCGGTCGTCATCGATGAGGAAGGCATCTACATGATGGTTTCCCATGAAAGCCTGGATGCTGCGGTCGATGAGTCCGTCAGACAGATGATTGCACTGCTCCATCCCCATACCGATCTGAGCCTTTCTGAGCTCACCATGCTGATGAGCCTCGTCGGGGAAACACAGATCAATCAGGTCGTCGATCCACTCAAAACCGCACGATTTTTCGTTCCGAAGTCCGTGCTGGATCATTATAATATCTCTTTCAGTTAGGGTGGGATTATGAAGATAGTTGTGGCACCAGATTCATATAAGGGTACACTCGACCAGTATGAAGTGGCGAAGGTGATGTCACAAAGCCTTGAAGAGCAAGGGCACTCCTGTGTGATGAAACCCATGAGCGACGGCGGGGACGGACTGCTCCAATGCTTCCGGAGCGAAGGCTACAACAGGGTCGTCACCAATGTAACAGGACCGGAAGGCAGGACTGTCGAAGCTGAATATTATATGAAGGAAGGCACCGCAGTCATAGAGACTGCGGAAGCATGCGGCCTCCACCTCATCACTGATTCCCATCCTTCAGACCGGACGACGTTCGGTGTGGGGGAACTGCTCATGCATGCCGCCGATCAGGGGGCGGAACATATCATATTGGGGCTCGGCGGATCAGCGACGAACGACGGCGGATATGGGATGTTCATGGCCCTGGGGGGTGCTGCCATCAATGAAGCAGACCTTCCTATAGGCGTCTTCAATAGGGATATCCCAAAAATTTCGGAACTGAATGTCCAATCACTGCGCAGATTCGAGAAAATCAAATTGACCATCGCTTCTGATGTCACTCATCCCCTTCTAGGCCCGAAAGGGGCAGTCCACACCTTCGGTCCCCAAAAGGGCATAGATGAAGCAGATCTCGACCGCTTTGCAGACATGCTCGTCCACCTTGCAGAAAAGGCAGCCGATGCTTTCCCTGTGGGCCACACTGATAGTCCAGGTGCTGGAGCTGCCGGTGGACTTGGATGGATGCTTCTCAATATCGGTGCCGAGATGCAGAGCGGCGGCGAACTGATTGCTGAAATGATCCACCTTGAAACAGAAATCATGGAGGCGGATGCCGTCGTCACCGGAGAAGGGAAGAGCGACCGGCAGACCCTTGGCGGAAAAGCACCCTCTGTTGTTGCAGACCTTGCTAAGAAGCACCATAAGCCGTGTCATCTTGTATCAGGACAAATCACCGAAGACCTCTCGGATTATTTTGAGGTCACACATGCGCTCGTCGATGCCGACAATGATGTGGATCAGGTCATGTCCGATACGGCCTTTCATTTGAACAGGAAGATGAAGGAGATATTCCCAAAGTAAAACACTGTCCGGTTTATCCGGGCAGTGTTTTCATTATTCAAAGCTGAAGTTGTCGGGGTTCTTCCCCATCCGCTGATTGGAATCGAGACTGTCGATCTTCTTCATGTCTGCATCACTGAGTTCGAAATCGAAAACATCGATATTCTCCTGTATACGTGATGGTGTGACGGATTTTGGTATCGTCGACACCCTGTTCTGGATATCCCATCTCAAAATGATCTGCGCCGGTGTTTTGCCATGTTTCTCTACGAGCGCCTTAATGACGGGCTCCTCGAAGAGGCCGCCGCGCTTCAGGGGCGCCCAAGCTTCCAGCTGGATATCATGCATTTTGCAGAACTCATGCATTTCCTTCTGGGCAAGATGCGGATGGTATTCCAGCTGATTGACCATCGGCTTGACGCGGCATATCGAGAACACCTCTTCAAGGTGCTGCCTGTGGAAGTTGCTCACCCCGATCGCCTTCACCCTGCCGTCCGCATAAAGCTTTTCCATCGCCTTCCATGCTTCCGTATATCTCCCTTCAATCGGCCAATGGATCAGGTAGAGGTCCAGGTAATCCAGCCCAAGGTTATCCATGCTGACGTCAAAGGCTTTCAATGTCTCCTCATAGCCCAAATCGTCATTCCACACCTTCGTCGTTATGAACAGGGATTCCCTTGGCACATCTGAAGCCTTGATCGCTTCGCCTACACCCTTTTCATTACCATAGAAGGATGCCGTGTCGATATGACGGTAGCCTGCATCAATTGCAGCCAGTATGGCATCCTTCACCTGGTCCCCGTCTTCTGCCTTGTAGACACCGAGGCCGATGATGGGCATCTCCACACCGTTTTTCAATGTATAGACATCATCCGCAGTAATTTTCATCATTGCTCAATCCTTTCTTAATCGATCATTCGCTACTGTTACCATCATATTACTTTTCTTCATTACATATCAAACAGCTTACAAATCCTTTTTTCCATTCATAAGAACACGCATATCTGTTAAAATATATGATAAGTTAATATAATCAAATGTAAAAATTATACGAACGTGCACTTAAGGAGATTTTAAATGAGTACAATAAATGTTTTAGTGACCGGCATAGGCGGCCCTATAGCCCAGGGTCTGATCCAGGGTCTGAAGAAAAGGCAGGATGTTACGGTGATCGGTGTCGACCGCCGCACGGTTACAGCCGGCCATCAGTTCTGCGACCGCACCTACCAGGTTCCACGCTATACCAATGTAGAAGCCTACCTGGAAAGGCTGAAGGAAATCATTGAAAAAGAAGGAATCGATGTCATCTTCCCTTCATTGCATGAAGAGGTCAATATATTCCATGAAAACCGCGATGCCCTCAAGCCGCTCATCGCTTTGCCGACCAGCAGCGACTTTGATGTGCTGATGCACAAGGAACATGTATACCAGAAGCTCGAATCGATGGGTCACAGCAAATACATACCAAAGTATCAGGGTTTCAATACGGAAGAAGAATTGAAGGAAATCAATTCCTCGCTATTTGCGGATGACTCCCATTTCGTAGTCAAGACGGTCGACAGCTATGCCTCATTGGGCTTCGCCATCCTGACCAGCAAGGAGAATTATCTTGATGCCCTGAAGAACGGCAAAAAGCATACCATCGACTTCGAAGACTACTGTAGGATCATCGACCCGTCCGAACGCAAGCTGGCGATGGAACTCATCAACGGACAGGAATACAGTGTCGATGTCTATCTTCATAGGGGAAAAGTCGTCGTCGCCGTTCCTCGTGAACGTACAGGCGTCTCCAACAACATCGTCCTCGATGGCATGGTGGTCAACCATGAGGATCTGATCCAGGCCTCCAAGGATATTACTGAAAGCCTCGTGGAGGATGGCTTCATCAACATACAGTTCATGGAAAGCGATACCGGCTACAAGCTCACAGACATCAATCCGCGTTTCTGCGGCAGCCAGGTCATGAGCCTCGGTGCCAACGTCAACTTCCCTTCACTGTTCATCGAATATCTCCACCTCGGGAATGAAGTGCCCGTTGAGCCTGTCTGGAATACACGCATGCTCAGGTTCAGGGACCAGATATTCGTACATGAAGACTGAAATAGTGTGATGATATGAAAAAAGCAGTCATTCTACTGATGGTGCTTACCATCGTCTCCAAAGTATCGGGATTCCTGAGGGACCTGACACTGGCATACTTCTATGGCGCCTCCGAAATCAGTGACGTCTTCCTGCTCGCCATCAGCATCCCGACCATTGTCTTCGGCGTCATTGCCGCAGGCATCTCCACAGGTTATATACCGCTCTATTCACGCATTGAAAACAAGCTTGGGGAACGGGCGGGGATAGAGTACACGAACAACCTGATCAATGTACTGATGGTCTTCACGACCGTCCTCGTTGCGCTTGCCCTGATCTTCACCGAATACCTGGTGAAGATATTCGCCATCGGATTCGAAGGGGAGACGCTTGCACTCGCAGTGATGTTCACCCGATTCAGCATTTTTGGCGTCTACTTTACAATCATCATCCGCATCCTGAGCGCATACCTGAACTATAAGAAGATATTTGCCGTACCTTCGCTGATCGGCATTCCAATGAACCTGGTGCTGATCGCCGCCATCGCCATCAGCAGCAGGACGGAGTGGATCTATGTACTTGCCATGGCAAATGTCATCGCACTGTTCATACAGTTCCTCATCATCGTTATCGTCGCATACAGATATGCCTTCAGGTTCCAGGCTGTATTCCAGCCAAAAGACAGGCACATCAAGGAGATGGCCGCCCTCGCCTTCCCGGTCATACTGGGGTCGAGTGTTTCCCAGATCAACCGGCTGGTGGACCGTTCATTGGCTTCCTGGATATCAGTGGGGGGCATCTCCTCCCTCAACTACGCCAATACGATGAACACCGCCTTTCTCGGCATATTCGTCTCCTCGTTCGTGACGGTCTTCTATCCGGACATCTCCAGAAAAGCCGCGAAAGGCGATATGGACGGCCTGAAGTATACGATGAACCAGACGATCATCGGCGTATTGCTGCTGATCATCCCCGTCACGGCGGGTGCCCTGGCATTCGCCGAACCGATCGTCCGCTTCCTGTTCGGCCGGGGTGCATTTGATGAGACGGCAGTCACACTCACGACTTCCGCCTTCTTCTTCTATTCCATCGGCCTGATCGGAACCGGAGTCAATCTGATTCTGACCCGCGTATTCTATGCCCTGCAGGATACGAAGTCCCCGATGATCAACAGTGCAATCGGCATGGGCATAAATGTCGGCCTGAACTTTGCGCTCGCCCCACTGCTCGGCATCGGGGGGCTCGCCCTGGCCACAAGCATTTCAGCCCTGATTACCGTCGTCCTGCTCACACAGGGGCTCCGCAGGAAGCTCGGGCGCCTGAACCTGACGATGCTGGTCCCTTCGGTTATGAAGATCATTATGGCAGCAGGCGGCTCAACGCTCATCGGCCTGGTGCTGTATAATGCATTTGAAGCATCACTCGGACTGAATATCAGCCTGATCCTTGCGGTGGCTGTGACGGTTCTGCTGTATTTCTCTGCAGTATATCTATTGAAGATAGAAGGCGCTGACATATTCATCAAAGGCATCATGAGAAGATTCAGAAGAAAAAGGAATTAGGATCCCCTTGGATCCCAATTCCTTTTTTCTATGCCAATATTCAATTCACCTACAGGAGCAATGCACCATAGACCAGCCCGAAAATGATGACCAGTGCAGGGTGGACCTTGAACTTCGTCAGCATCAGGAAGCTCGCCACAATCAATATGATGGTATGCAGACTGCCTGAATCCGTGAAGGCGTTGCTGAAGAAGTCGTATGCGATGATGCCGAGCAGAATCGCGATGACCGGACGAATCAGCGTCGTCAGCGTTTCGAACTTCTTCGTCCCCTTCAACCTGTAGAGCAGTCCTGCAAGAAAGACCATGAGCATCAGTGACGGCATCACCGTCGCAGTGACCGCCACCACCGAACCGAGGACGCCACCAACTTCAAAACCGATGAAGCCGGCCATCTTCGTCGCTATCGGCCCCGGCAGTGCATTGCCCAGTGCAAGCACTTCCGCAAACTCCTGGGAATCCATCCATTCATAGTTCTGCACCACTTCCTGCTCCACCAGCGGAATTGAAGCCGGTCCCCCGCCGTAACCCAGAATCCCTGGGATGAAGAAGGCGAGGAATATCTGCAGATAGATCATATGCGTCCCTCCTTCCTGAAGAGACTGAATACTACGATGACGAGGATAATGATGGCCGGGTGGATTTCAAGCACCACCAGCAGGAGGAAGGCGATGAGCGTGAACAGTATGATGAACTGCCATGTCGTCCGTGCCTTTGCCTTGGCGAGGAATTCATAGGTGAGTATCGCCAGCATGACGCCGACCACCGGCATGACACCATCGCTCATCCCCTGGACCCATCCGAGATCCTTGAATTCGGTGAAGAGCTTCAGCAGGATGATCATCAGTATGATGGTCGGCAGGATCGTTGCGAACACTGCATTGGCAAGGCCCAGCCACCCTTTCTGGAGATATCCGATATAGCCGCCGAGCTTCGTCGCTATTGGTCCCGGCAGTACGTTACCGATTGCGAGTGCGTCCTGGAACGCTTCATCCGTCATCCACTTGTGCGTATCGACGACTTCCTTATGTACAAGGGGGATGGAGGACGGTCCCCCGCCATACCCGAGCATGCCTACTTTGAAAAATACCCAAAAAATTTTAAAATGCATCGTCTTCTCCTAGTATATGGATATTGAGCCATCTGTCCGGGATTCGGTGCCGCCGATCAGGGCACCATCCTCCCCACGTATGATGACCTGCCCCCGTCCGAAACTGTTCGGTTCGAGGTTCACGCTGATCTTGTGTCCGCGCCTGGCAAGTGCGCGGGCGATATCCGGATCAAACCGGTCCTCGACCTCGACATCCATGCCGGACTTGAACTGCCACCTAGGCGCATCGAGTGCACTCTGCGGGTTCATATCGTAGTCGATCAGGTTCATCGCCACCTGCAGATGCCCCTGCGGCTGCATGAAGGCACCCATCACGCCGAACGGTCCGACGGGTTGCCCACCTTTCGTAATGAAGCCCGGAATGATTGTATGGAAGGGCTTCTTTCCGCCTTCGACAAAATTGGCGTGATTCTCGTCCATCGAGAAATTGTGCCCCCTATTATGGAGGGCGAATCCCGTTTCCGGAATGACGACACCGGAACCGAAGCCCATGTAGTTGCTCTGGATGTAGGAGACCATGTTCCCTTCTTTATCCGCTGTCGCCAGGTAGACGGTGCCGCCCTCGGGCAGGTCCCCATGATGCCTCAATTCTGCTTCTTCCTTGATCTCATCGCGGCGCGCCTTCAAATATGCTGCGTCAAGCAGTTGGGAGACGCCCACCTTCATATGTTCGGGGTCGGCAACGTATGTCGTCGTGTCAGCGAACGCCTGCTTGATGGCCTCAATCTGATGATGGTATGTACGCGCATCAAGGGCACCGAACGTATCATCCTTCAACATGCCAAGCGCCATCAGTGCAGTGATCCCCTGACCGTTTGGTGGAATCTCGTGGATTTCATACCCCTTATAGCCGATGCTGACCGGCTCCACGTAATCCACTTCGAAACCTTCGAGGTCCTCATGGGAGAGAAGTCCGCCCGTTTCATTGCTGTAGCGGATGATCCTGTCTGCAAGCGCGCCTTCATACACACTTTTCCCGTCAGTTTCTGCAATGTCCCGAAGCGTTTCTGCATGATGCGGCAATGTCTTTATCTCACCAGCTGAAACTGTGCCGAAGACATCGAGCCATGGTTTGATCTCCTCGAAGTCCTCGGCCTCCCTGCTGTAGTTGTCATAGGCCGCCTGCCAATATTTCGCTGTGACCGGTGTTATCGCAAATCCTTCACTTGCTGCACGGATGGCTGGCGCCAGCACTTCCTTCAGTGTCAGGTTACCGAAGTCATTGATGAGTGTCGCCCATGCCTTCGGCACACCTGGCACATTCACCGGCAGCCAGCCGAATTTCGGCATTTCGCTGAAGCCCCTTTTCCGGATTTCTTCCATGCTCAATTTCCCCGGTGAACGTCCACTTGCATTCATCCCGTGCAGCCTGCCGTTCATCCAGGCTATCATGAAGGCATCTCCTCCAATACCGTTGCTCGTCGGTTCTACGACCGTCAGGGTGGCCGCAGTTGCGATGGCTGCGTCCATGGCATTTCCGCCCTGCTTCATCACTTCGATTCCTGCTTCCGTGGCCAGCGGATGTGTCGTTGTGACCATGCCGTTTTTGGCGTATGTACTGAAGCGCCGGTTCATATATGGATAACTGTAATGGTTCATTTCTGATCCCCTTTTTTGAAATTTCAATCTTCTCAAGATATAAACAAGTCCTGCTCTATTCACAGGACTTGTTCTTATTCATCTGCCGCAGCATTTTTTATATTTCTTGCCGCTTCCGCATGGACATGGATCGTTCCTGCCGACCTTGACCTCTTTGACGACGGTCTGCGTCTTCAGTTCCGACTCCTTGTGCCCCCGGTATTTGAAGTGCCGTGTATTTTCCACGATGCCGGCGATCATATCGAAAAAGCCGCGCTGCGTTTCCACATTGCTGAATTCCACATTCAATGTCATCAGATACTGGACGATTTCATCACGTTTCGATCCCTGCATGATGAGCTGGAGCAGTGAGATGTAGATGCTGTGGTGCTTCCCTGCAGGCACATCCACGTTCGCCTTCACCCATTCCTTCAGCTGTCTGTGATGCTTCGATTCATCAATGTAGTTCGGATCGCTGAATTTGATGAACTTGGCGAATTCAGGTTCGTAGTACGGCCTGTCCCCCTGCAGTTTACGCACCATCTCATATTGCGCATAGTTCATGTCGTCGATGACGATCTGCTGCTTGTCCTGGTCGATGGAGATGTCGTACGGTGATTTTTCGAGGAATTTTACGATATCCTCTCCCGACATGTCCATACTGTAGTATTTCCTGAAGAGGTGGATGAGCTGATCGAAGCTGACGATGCCGTACAGGTGCAGTGCCGCACGGATGAGGTTGAGCTTCCGCTGGATTTCAAGGCGCGCTTCACGGTTCTCTTCGCTGTCCACTTCACCGAAAAGACCGGGTACGCCTTCTACGATGAAGAAATTGTCCTCCCGCTCAGGGTCCTCGAATGCATAGCCCATGATATAAAGCCCGAAGATGTCTTCCAGCCTGTAGTAATCCTGGGGATGATCCGCAGATTCCTTCCATGTCTTGAATGAACGGTCATCAATGTACTTGTAGGCATACGTGGCCGTCTCCGAAGTATGCTGCTGTTCTATGATCGCATCGATCAATTCATCCTTCTTGTACTTGGAAAAGCCCTTGACTGATATTGTACGCGCCAACCGCTTCAGATCATTCATATTATAATTCTTCAAATAGGTTTTTGCATTTTCCATCTTAGAAAACTCCTCGCTCTGATTCTTCACCCCATTTTACCATATCACCCCCATGATTGATAAATAATCAGAATATGGCCAGGGCGATGTAGATGACGCTCGAGACCGTCAATGCACTCAGCAGCGTACTCATCATCACAATCTCCGCTGCGTACTCCGGATCATCGCTGTACTCCTGGGCGATGATTGCACTGTTGACGGCTGCAGGCATGGCTGTTGTAATCAGTATGGCCTGCGCCACGACCCCTTCAACATTGAAGAGCAGCAGCAGTCCAATTGCCAGTACCGGGCCGATGAGGAGCCGGCTCAACGCACCTGTCAGGGCACTCCATCTGAGCCGCCTGAACTTGATGCCGGCAATCTGCGCTCCCAGTATGAAGACCACGAGTCCGATCATTGCGCTTCTCATATAGTCTAGAGATGTTTCGACCGGTTCCGGAACCGGGATATTGAAATAGTTGAACGCGAGTCCCAGGACAAGCCCATAGAATATGGGCATCTTGAAATAACCGAGCAGTGCCTTCGTCCTGCCGACATTCTTTGCACTCAATGAAAATATGCCGTAGGAGAACGCAAACATGTTCTGGAATACCACAATCATCACCTGGATGCTCATCGCATAGGGATCACTCCTGAAAACGAGGTCATTCACCGGCACCCCATAGTTGCCGGCATTATAGAACAGGTTGGAGTTTGTAAAAAGCACAGTCCTGTCCCGGCTCAAGCCGAGCAGCCGCGCGATCAACTTGACGATGATGAAAGAAGCGGCAGCATAGATGATCAGAAAGAGCATCACGTTGATGAGCAGCGCAAAATCAATTGAGGATTCATACAGGCTCATGAAGATGAAGGCCGGCATCACATAATGGATGCTCAGTTTCGCCAGCGTCGACCGGTCGAGATCGAATTTGAGCTGGATGACGTACCCCGTCGCCACAATCAGTCCGATCGGCAGTATGATATTTATGAAGATAAAGATGAATTCATTCATTTCTACGGCATCCTTCTATAACATGATGATGTAAACGAAAACGATGCTTCCCAGCACAATGAAGAAGAGCGGCACCCGGAGCACCGCAAGCATGACTGCGAATATGCCGCCGAGCAGCCCATGGACCGGCCGCTCCACAGCAGTGAGGATTCCGGGAAAAATCAGTACCCCGAGGGCGGCATAGGGTATATAATTCAAGTATGTAACAATCCACTCCGGCAGGGAGAACTTGTCTATGATAAATGCCGGCAGTATACGTGTTATGATGGTGGCAGCAAAAAGGGCGGCGATGAGCAGAATCAATTGAATACCTCCAGTCTTTCCAGGATGACGCCCATCAATGCAGCAAGCAGGATGGCAGCGACGATGGCAACCCCTGCAGGCACAGACGGGATGATGCTCATGACATAATGCATCACCATGCCGAGAACCGCAACGATGCCATACTTGTAATGGACTCTCACCGCAGGTATGAGCAGTGCGATGAACAGTGCATAGAGGGCGATGCCGCTTGCCAGGATCAGTCCTTCGCTCATCCATTCACCGGCCAGATAGCCGACTGCGGAAAAGGCGACCCAAAAGGCATAGGCGATGAAGAATGTGGCGAAATAGTTCATGAACGTATGCTGGTCTTCATCATTGTTGGCGGTGACTGCAAATGATTCATCCGTCACATACGATGACAGTATCAGACGTTTAGGAAACGACTCGTGCTTCAGGTCGTAATTGACCTTGAATGCCATGACGAAATGCCTTGAATTGAGTATGAACACCGCAATGACGATGGCTGCCGCCCCACTTGAAGTGAGCATCTGGAGGGCCAGGAACTGGCTGGCGCCTCCGTATACCATGAAGCTCATCAATACCGTTTCAAAAAATGAAAGGAGTGGTTTTGCGGTGATTCCGAATGCGACCGCCACGGGAAGATACCCCATGCCGATCGTCAATCCATCCATGATGGACCGCTTGAGGGCTGTTTGTGTCATAATATCACCACATTTATAATAATAAAATAATATGAATATTTTAACACAATTGGAAGCCGATGATCAGATCAATTAAAAAATAATGGAGTTGAATGAAGATGAAAGCATTAGCGCTCGATATGGATGGCACGATACTGGACCACAGCGGCCAGTTTTCCCTCAATCTTGTGGATACACTGGCCGAACTCAAAAAAAAGGGGATGCATATCTTTTTTGCGACGGGGAGGACCAGTCATGAAATCATCAGCATCACCCCCGAGCACTGCCCACTCGACGGCTATGTTGCTGCGAGCGGCATGGGCATCTATGTCGGCGGCGAACTTGTGGATGCCGCTTCCTTCAAACCGGATTTCGTCGCCCAGATGATCGAAGCCGCACGCGAGCGGGAAGTCTATTATGAGGTCCATACGCTGGAAAATTCGAGCAGGACCCTCCTCCAGGATCAGGAATATTCATTTGCCGACATCAGCCGGGATCAGCCTGAAACGATGAAGGACTTCGAATACCGGTTCGCCCAGGATACGATGAGCAGCGAGACCCAGTGGGTCGAGGAGCTTCCGTTCGACCATGTCGTCAAGCTGTTCTTCTTCAGTACCGACCTCGGGAAGATAAAGGATTGGTACGACTACCTGAAGGACAGGCAGGATGAATCCGACTATGCGCTGTACACGACAAGCATCCACAACGCAGAAGTGATGCTCAAGGGCCGCGACAAGGCGACTGGAACGGCCACGCTGCTCGAGCACTTCAACATCAGCTTCCAGGATGTCCACGTGATCGGCGATTCGATGAACGACCTGCCCCTATTCGAGAAGGCCGGACGCAGGACCGCCATGAAAAATGCTACAGATGCCGTCAAGGCCGCGGCTGATGACATCACCGAATTCACATGTGATGAAGATGGTCTGAAACGCTACCTGGAAGAAACATACTTGAAGTGAGGCAATCCTCACTTCACCCGCAGATACCAGAGGTGCCCCTCCATGAGTTCTTCTGAAACGATCTCATGTCCACCATCCGTCAGTTTCACATCAACCGTGGCGCCTTTCAGTTCCAGCTTCTGCTTCAGCTGATAGGCTTCCCCTGCTGTAGCGACCATATCCCGCGCGCCCGCCGTCATGAGCACCTTCTTTCCGAGGAGTTCGACATCCCCGACCTGCCCGCTTTTGTATGCCCCATGCATCAGCATTGCTCCGGCAACCGGAATGTCGTGGTTGAGCAGCATATGGGCTGCCATGTTTGCACCGTTCGAGTAGCCGATGTAGGCGGCCTTAGAGAGGTCCAAGCCATACTCTGCAGCAAGGTCCCGCAGCAGTTCAGCGACCTTTTCCCCTTCGGTCCTGAGACTTTCCTCATCATGCCCCTTGCCGTCCCTCTTGAAGAAGCGTACCTGGCCGCTGTCTTCGACATCCCCACGCAATGCGAGGATGTTCGCCGAGCTGTCGACCATTGCAGCCACTTCCAGCAGGTCCGTTTCCCTGCCCCCGCTGCCATGGAAAAGTATCAAAGTATTCTCTTTGTTGTTCTTCGCTTTTATAAATAGATGTTCCACTGTAATATCCTCCTTTGTTAGAGTTTACCCTATTACTATTATATAATAATAACAAATGATTCAGAAGGAGCGATACTTATGACAGTACTAGGCATCCACCATGTTTCCTCCATCACGAAGGAAATCCTTGACAACCATGACTTCTATACCAATATCCTCGGTCTGCGCCTCGTCAAAAAGACGGTCAACCAGGATGATACCAGCATGTATCACCTGTTCTATGCAGATTATGAGGGGACGCCCGGTTCCGACATCACATTCTTCAATATCATCAACGCCCCAAAATTCCAGGCCGGCACCAACAGCATTTCGAGAACCTATTTCCGGGTGCCCTCAAAGGAATCACTGGAATTCTTCAAGGGACGCTTCGAAACGCATGGCGTTTATCATGAAGGCATCATCGAGCAGTTCGGAAAGACCATCATGAAATTCGAGGATCATGAGAAGCAGCGCCTCGCGCTCATTGTCGATCAGAGCAGCGGTCACCCCACCCCAAACATGCACCCCGACATCCCACAGGCGCATGCAATCACTTCCATCGGAGCAGTAGAGTTGACTGTCCAGTACATCAAGCCGATGGTCCAGTTTCTGGAGCTTCTCGGTGGAGAGGTGCAGGGGGAGTTCACCGAAGATTCGACGGAAGCTGAAATCAATGTCGGTGAAGACAGCGTCTATGTCATCGAGCAGCGCTCCACCCAGCTTGAAAAGGAGGGCTATGGCAGTGTGCACCACTTCTCCCTGCGCGTCGAGGATGAAGCGGAGCTGCTGGAGATCGAGGAGCGTGTGGACAAGGAAAACTGGAAGAACTCCGGTCTCATAGACCGCTATTATTTCAAGGCCCTCTACATCACCACCGTCGGCGGCATTACAGTGGAAGTTTCGACAGATGGTCCTGGATTCGCGATCGATGAACCCGTCGAATCGCTTGGAGAGGATCTTTCGCTGCCTCCTGAACTGGAAGAGAACCGCGATCTCATTGAAGCTTATCTGACTCCACTCAGGTGATTCATACACAGGTCGCAAGGACATCCATCCTAAAAGGAAGGTGAATGCCATGAAGTATACCGAAGAAGAGATTACTGCATTTTTCCACGCACTCGACCGGAGCAGGTTCATGGAACAGTACAAGGAGGAGGCAGAAATGGATGTACCCTTCCCCATCGGCCATGGCCAGACGATATCCCAGCCCTCTCTTGTGCTCGAGATGACACTGCACCTCGACCTCCAATCGGACAGCAGGGTGCTCGAGGTCGGAACAGGATCCGGCTTCCAGACTGCCCTGCTGGCGAAGTTTGCAGAAGAAGTCTTTACCGTTGAGAGGATCGGTGCACTACATGAGCAGGCCAAGGACAGATTAAAAGCGGAAGGGTTCTCCAACATCCATTTCCACTACGGGGACGGCCATCTCGGATGGGAAGAACACGCTCCATATGACAGGATCATGGTGACGGCCGCCGCACGGGAAGTCCCCCCTGCCCTCATCCATCAGCTTGCCCCGATGGGAAAGATGGTGATTCCCATTGGTGACTCATCCAATCAGGAGCTCAGACTCATCGAAAAGGATGAGGCCGGCGTCATCCATACTTCCTTCATCGAACATGTCCGATTCGTCAGACTCAAAAAGGAAAAAGAATAATCCTCCCCTTGAGGTATGGATTACAATACTATATAGTTGATGTAATACCTACTAGGAGGATATGAAATGACTACTGATGTACTATACAAACAGTCCTACAAGAACCGCCTCGGTGAAATCAACAAGCTTGCCCCGGAAGCCGCGAAGGCATTCGGACAGTTCGACCAGAAAGCAATGGCGGAAGGCGTGCTCCCAGCAAAACTTAAGGAGCTCATCGCTGTAGCCGTAGCCCATGTGACCGGCTGCCCCTACTGCATCGATATCCACGTGAAGAACTTGAAGAAGCTCGAAGGCTCCAAAGAGGAGATGGCCGAATCCATCATGGTCGCCACCGCCCTCAAGGCAGGCTCGGCATACGCCCACAGCATCAATGCACTGGACGCCTATGATGAAGTCGACGGCGACAGCCTCTATGCCAAAGGGGGCCTTAAGAACCTCGCTCAGCTCAATAAGGTCACACCTGAAATCAATAAGGCATTCCAACAGTTCGATGCCGCTGCCATGCAGGAAGGTGCACTCACAACAAAAGAGAAGGAAATCATCGCTGTCGCCATCGCCCATGTGACCGGCTGCCCATACTGCATCGAGATCCATACGGGAAATGCCAAAAAGATGAACGTTACTAAAGAGGAGATTGCAGAATCCATCTTCGTCGCAACAACATTGAAGGCCGGTTCCGCGTATGCCCACGGCATCAATGCACTGAACGCCTATGATGCATAGATGAAAAATGCCACATCCATATCGTATGGGTGTGGCACTTTCATTCATGTCTCCCCAAAGGGAACCATCATCGCAGAACCTCCTTGGGCTTAACCCCATCCTCCAGAGGGTAGAGTAAGATAGTAGAAACATATTAATTCCAATGGGGTGAAATGATGAATATTAAAGCATATGTTGCTGAAGATGAGCAGGTTCAACTGAAGGATCTGCAATTGAAGGATGTAGGGCCGGACGAGCTGCTGGTACGTATTGTCGGAAGTGGACTCTGCCACACGGACCTTGGTGTGCTGCATCAGGATACGCCGACACCAACGCCGATTGTACTCGGCCATGAAGGGGCCGGGATCGTGGAGCAGACCGGTTCTGCAGTCACTGATTTTGAGGAAGGCGATCATGTGGTCGTCTCCTTCAACTATTGCGGTAAATGTGAGAATTGCCTGAACGGCGTACCGAGCGCATGCGAAAATTTCTTTGCTGCGAATTTTGGTGTCTCAATGGAGGAATCCGACTCAAAAATAGCTGATGGAGAGGAGAAGGTAGCACGCCTTTTCGGCCAATCCTCCCTTGCCACACACTGCATCTCCAATGTCAGGAATACCGTAAAGATTGAAGACAAGGATGTCGATCTCGCACTCCTAGGTCCCTTGGCGTGCGGCATCCAGACCGGTGCAGGCACGGTATTGAACAAACTGAAGCCGGGGATTGGCGATGCCATCGTCATATTCGGCTGCGGTTCTGTAGGGCTGAGTGCAGTCATGGGTGCGAAACTTGCCAACTGCAAGACGATCATTGCGGCTGATGTCCATGAAAATCGGCTGGAGATGGCCAAAGAGTTTGGTGCCACACATGTCATCAACAGCAAGGAAGAAGATCCTGTGGAATCGGTCAAATCCATCACCAATGGCGGTGCCCACTTCGCAATAGAAGCATCCGGCGTCTCTCCCGTCGTCCTTCAAGCAATCCGTTCCGTCCGGCCACTTGGCACCATCGCATTGGTCGGCGTGGCAGGAAATCTGGACTTCCACATCCATGATGAACTGATTCCAACGAACAAGACCATGGTCGGCGTCGTGGAAGGACAGGCCATACCAAAACTGTTCATACCTGAACTCATATCTCAATACAAGGCAGGAAAATTCCCGTTCGACAAGCTCATCAAAAAATATGATATGGATGAACTCGATAAAGCCATCGAAGATATGGAATCCGGTGAAACGCTCAAACCCGTCATCGAGTTTTCCTGATGGAAAACCCCCTCCGGGACCATGGTCCCGGAGGGGGTTTCTTCCTATTGCACCGCTTCCGGCAGTTCGATTTCCCCCACATCATTGAATGAAGTGAAATCGACATCGCCTGAAAGCTCGTATTCTCCTTCTGCATCTTCACCTTCCGCATCATACTCGATGGATCTGATGAGCTTGTCTTCCTTGCCGACGACAATTTCTACATCATTCTGTATGACGGAAGTATCAATGGCTCCAAACTCTACGGCGAAGAGCGATTCGAATGTTTTGAACACGTCATCATTCTCTCCTTCGAATGAATAGATGACTGCATCGTCCTCCTCGACTGCCTCCAGTTCGCCCTTGATCTCTGCAAATGAATGGACGGCATTCTCGTATGTCACATGATAGAGCTGATCTGCGCCGACGGAATCGGAAATGTCGACCCATTCCGTACCATTGTTGTAGTATGTTTCCCCGTCTTTTGAGATTGTGCGGTCCTCCCCCTCAGATTTCAGGTGGAGGGATGGCGGATCGCCATCCTTGAACCGTACGTCCGCTGCCAGCTTTTCCGGGGCACCCCCATCGACGACCGCTTCGAGATCAAGCACAGCCTGATAGCTGTCGATCTCCTCTGCTTTATCCACGACTTCGGAAAGCGATTCATCATCCGTCTCTATATCAGACAATGAACGCTCCGTAGCGCCCGTTTCCTGTGACTCCTGTGTCGCCTCTTCCGCTGTTTCATCTATATTATTCTGATTATCCTGCGCCTCCTCTTCCTGGCAGCCGGCAAGGATGGCTGTGGCGATGAGGGTTGCGAACAGATATCTTGAAACCTTCATAGTCCCTTACTCCTTAGAACACTGATTTTTCATAAATCATATCATGGATCATTTCAATTCACTAACAATATGCTAGTGGCTGACGCGCCGCCTCGGCTTCTTCACCGACTGCCTGCGCATTTCCTGGATACGGCTGAAGGTGTAGATGGCGAGGCCGCTCCATATCAGTATATAGGCAACCGTATGGATGTCCGTAAATGCCTCATCATACATGAAGACACCGAGCAGGAGCATGATCGTCGGCGCGAAGTACTGGAGAATGCCGATCAGGGACAGGCGGATGCGCTGGGCTCCAAGCGAGAACAGCAGAAGCGGAACCGCTGTAATCACCCCTGTACCCATCATGACCAGACTGTCTGCATTGATGCCGAAGTTGCCTCCGCCACTCCCCTCAAGGAACAGTATGTAGATAAGGGCAAATGGTGCGAGGACGAATGTCTCGACGGCAAGTGCGAATACCGCGTCCATATTGATGACCTTCTTGATCAGACCATAGATGCTGAACGACAGCGCCAAAGTCAGGGAAATCCATGGCGCAGAGCCGAGGCCCACCGCCAAGTATGTAACACCGAGGAAGACGATGATGATTGCCGTCCATTGTGACTTTGAAAACCGTTCCCCGAGGATGACGAAACCGATCAATATGCTGATCAATGGATTGATGTAGTAGCCGAGGCTGGCATCCAGAATATGTCCGTTATTCACAGCGACGATGTACAGCAGCCAGTTGGTGGTGATGACGGTCGAAGCGGCGAACAGTGCAATGACCTTCTTCTTGTCCCGGAAGATGAATTTCAAGTCCTTGTAGAACAGATGCATCCTGTTGGTGACGAGGATGAATACAATCATGAATACGAAGGCCCACAGCACCCTGTGCGCAATCAGTTCATAGGAAGAGATGTGCTCGACCTGCTTCCAGTAGATGGGCAGAAACCCCCATATCAGATATGCCCCAAGGGCAAAAATTATACCTTTGCTGTTCTCACTCACATTTTCACCTCATTTTAAGCATTACAGCAATTTTACTCCTATCAAATATTATTTCAAGACATAAAAATAAGATTGAAACGGATGTTTCAATCTTGAGTCGCACCACTTATCCCTGGACCTCCTGCCAATGTTTCTGGTCGAGTGTGCCACGCCCCTTGAAATAATAAGCTGTGATGCTGCCGACCATGAAATATATCGCAGCAGCATATGCAACGACTGCGATGAGGACCCCTGCCACCATCAGAATAGGAAAGGCGAGACCGTCCACAAAAATACCCAGCAATATCGCCGGCACGATGAATACCAGATGGACGGCGAGCGGCATCAGCAGGAGCAGGAAATTGCTGAAGATCAGCTTCCATATGCGCTCCCCACTATGGAACATGACATCCCATGCAATCCTGAATTTATCTGTGGTGGGAATGAATGGCTGGTCGATATAGACCATATAGGCAAGAATCACATAGATTGCGATCAGCATATAGGGGATGTATGAAAGCGTCGCCACCAGGAAATTGAGCAGAACGACTCCGATGATCACCCCGACCTGGCCGCCCGAGGGCGCGCTCCCCTGCGCCCATGTCTCCGCCAGCATGATCAATGGCATATTGACTGCCGTCAGGATGAACTGCATGATCAGGCCGAACGCAAAGGAGACCACGACATAGGCGACCAGTACAAGCAGCCCCAGCTTGATCACTTTGCTGTACCTGTCATTTTTGAACACTTTGAATGCTTCCCCAAATCCGAACTCACGCCCAAGATAGGTGCGGGCATAATAGTGCAGCACCCCTACGCCGAAGGGATAAAACAGGAAGATTCCTGCAAGCAGGAAAAGGAAGCCAACCGCAAAAACCCATAGAATGATGATGCCACTGTCGATGAATGAAACTGGCAGCAACATCGCCAGAATGAACAGAAGACCGGCTGCATACATCAGTACAATTGCGAGCACTGTCAGCCAGAATGTTTTCATATGAGAGCCTGCGCCATTCCTTTTATATGCTGCCTGATAATCGAACATGAAATGCCCTCCTTTTTCTTCCAGTATACCACCATGTAACCTGTCTTTTAATCCATAACATGTGTTTTGTCACACATTGCGTGACAAACCCGCTTTTTGTTTATATTGTAAGCGCTCACTTTTAGGATTATTATTAAATTACACTAAATATTTACAAGGGGTGACAGTTATGTCCGAAGAAAAGAAAGGATTCTCCCGTAAGGTCCAGGCATTCGGCTCGTTCCTGAGCAGCATGATCATGCCGAACATCGCCGCCTTCATTGCATGGGGTCTGATTACCGCACTGTTCATTGAAGCCGGTTGGTTGCCGAACGAAGACTTGGCCGGCATGGTCGGCCCGATGATCACGTACCTCCTGCCGCTGCTCATCGCCTATACCGGCGGTAAGCTTGTCCACGACGTCCGGGGCGGGGTCGTCGGTTCGACTGCAACGATGGGTATCATCACAGCCTTCCCCGACTCCCCGATGCTCCTCGGCGCCATGATCATGGGGCCGCTTGGCGGCTACCTGATCAAACAGGTCGACCGTGTACTCGTGCCACGCATCCGTCAAGGGCTTGAGATGCTCGTCAACAACTTTTCTGCCGGCATCCTGGCCTTCCTGCTCGCGCTGTTCGGCTTCTATGGCCTCGGCCCTGTCGTATCCTGGCTGACGAACATGCTCGGAAGGCTCGTCGACATCATCGTCGAAGCCGGTCTTCTGCCATTGGCGAGCATTTTCATCGAGCCGGCCAAAGTCGTGTTCCTGAACAATGCCATCAACCATGGTGTTCTGACACCGCTGGCCACAGAAGAGGTCCAGGAAGCGGGACGTTCCATCCTGTTCACGCTCGAATCCAACCCCGGTCCCGGTCTCGGAATCCTTGTCGCCTATATGGTCTTCGGCAAGGGGACTGCACGTGCCACTGCACCGGGTGCTGCCATCATCCAGTTCGTCGGTGGTATCCATGAGATCTACTTCCCGTACATCCTCATGAAACCGCTGCTCGTCGTCGCCGCAATACTCGGTGGCGCCACAGGCATCTTCACCTTCAGCCTGTTCGGTTTCGGACTGTCCGGCCCTCCGGCACCTGGCAGCATCATCGCCTACTTCGCCATGACGCCAAGGGGCGAACATCTGATCATGTTCCTCGGCGTATTCGCAGCCGCACTCGTATCCTTCATCGTAGCTTCACTCATTCTGAAATTCACACGCCAGCCCGACGATGACATTGTCGGGGCGACGGAGAAGATGGAAGCGACGAAAGGTCGCAAATCTTCCGTTGCAGGTTCCCTGACACAGGCTGAGGCTGCTGAGACGGAAACTGCAGAAGCTGCAGCGTTCGACTACAGCAAGGTTGATAAGATCGTCTTCGCCTGCGATGCCGGCATGGGTTCAAGTGCCATGGGCGCCGGCATGCTGAAGAATAAGTTCAAAAAAGAAGGACTCGACATCGAAGTCACGAATTCGGCCATCAACCAGCTGAAGGGTGATGAAGACATCATCATCACACAGAAGACGCTGACTGAAAGGGCCGAAAGCAAAGTGCCTACTGCCAAGCATATTTCAGTCGACAACTTCCTCAACAGTCCGAAATATGATGAACTGACGGAAGAACTGAAGCGGGAGCAGAAAGGCTCAACAACAGACGGCCAGGAAGCAGCGGACGCGCCATTCGACTACAGTCAAGTCGACAAAATCGTCTTCGCCTGCGATGCCGGCATGGGTTCAAGTGCCATGGGCGCGGGTATGTTGAAGAATAAGTTCAAAAAAGAAGGGCTCGACATCGATGTCACGAATTCGGCCATCAACCAGCTGAAGGGTGATGAAGACATCATCATCACACAGAAGACGCTGACTGAAAGGGCCGAAAGCAAAGTGCCTACTGCCAAGCATATTTCGGTCGACAACTTCCTCAACAGTCCGAAGTATGATGAACTGACGGAAGAACTCAAGAAACACCAGAAATAGAGATGAATACAAGGAGGTGCCATTATGATCAGTTCTCGGGAGAAAAAAATCATCAACGAGCTCATCTATCATAATGGCACCTTTCTGCTCATCAAGGAACTCGCAGACACCCTGGGGGTGTCCTCAAGGACCATCCACCGGGAACTGAAGAACATCACCGATACGCTTGGTCAGCTCGGCATAGAGCTGATCAGGGAGTACAGAAAAGGCGTAAAGCTAGAACTTGGCCCGGGTGACATCGATAAACTCACCACCTTCATCAATACACACGCGGGCAAGGATTTGAGCAACGAAGAGAAGAAGGTCGCACTCATCTATAATCTGATGCTGAATCCGGAAGGCCTCAAGAAGAGCGCCCTCGCCGTCGAACTCGGAGTCAGCGAGCACAAGGTCGATGAGCTGATCGAACAGATGGCTGCGCCCCTTGAGGCTTCGGGCCTTGAAATCAGAAAGACGCGCGCCATCGGTATACAGCTTGTCGGAGATGGACTGAATAAGCAGAATTTCCTGGCCGACATGATGGTCAATGAGCTCAACTCGAACAGCATCTACTCGGTCATCGAGAACAACTTCGTCTTCAGCTCCCTCGTAAACAGCAACATCATGGAACTGCTCGAGGCCGACACCATCTTCAAGGTTGAGCGCCTGCTCATGGACGAGCTGGAAGTGCTGCCCTATCAGCTGACTGAAAATGCATACTTGAATCTGACGCTGCATATCGTGCTCGCCATCGACCGTACTGAACATTCTCAAAGCATCTCCATCAAACAGTCCCTGAAAGATGAGCTGTGGAATACCCAGGAGTTCGAAGTATCACTTGCGCTTACGAAAAAGTTGGAAGAGGAATTTTCCATCACATTCCCGGAAGAGGAGGTCTATTTCATCTGCATGCATCTCCGGGGCAGCAGAAGAAAGTCCCGGGAAGCTGATGAGGATTATTCCATAGAGCTGCTGACCAGTGCATTCATAGATTCGGTGAGCCAGAGGATGAACTATCCCTTCTATGCCTACCCTGAGCTCAAGGAGGGACTGATACTGCACATCGAACCCACGCTCCACCGGATGGACTCCGGCATCATCACCGCCAATCCTTTGCTCGATTCGATAAAGGAAAGCTATCCCTCACTGTTTGAAATCGTCGGTGAATGTTTCCGCCAGCACTTTAAAGTGGAGAATCTCAATGAATCGGAGATCGGTTTCCTGACCATTCATTTCGGAGGCATCCTCCATGCCAATCCGAGGATTGAAGTGACGACGGTCTGCTCCAGCGGCATCGGTACAAGCCGGATTCTGGCGAACCAGCTGAAGAGCAGATTCAACAATATATTCATACGTCAGGAACTCTCGATATCGGAAATCGGGGATACGGATATCCATGAAGACGAACTGGTGCTGAGCACAGTGCCGCTCGACCTTGAAAACTATATACTCGTCAGTCCCCTGCTTGATGCCAATGACGAAAAGAAGATTTCAGAAGCGATTGCCCACATCGATGCCGCCCCGCTTCCAAAAACGGCGGGAACCATCACAATGGCAGAAGTCAATCCTGACCGCGTCATCCAGGTTTCGGAACTCTATCTCAACCGGACATTCATCGAGCAAAACCACCATACAGATGCCCTCTCCTCCGTGCGTGATGCCCTGTCTTCGGAAACGATCATTGAAGAGGAAGACATCCATCAGATCCTCCGACAGATGAAGGAACGGTTTGAAGCAACAGGCTTCACCATTGGAGAAGATGGATTCTCCTATCCCCATGTCAGATCTCCCCACGTCAGACACCACCAGATGGTTTTCATCCACAATCGCGGAGGTATAGAGGACAGGAACCACCTTGGAGACAAGGTGACCGTCAACCACCAGATCATATTACTTGTGCCTGAAGCTACACTCGCAGCCGAGACGATCAGCGAGCTGAGTGTACTGTTCGGCGAGCACCACATGAATATCCAGAAACTTTTCGAAGAGCCGCAAATAATGGACGAAGTAATCAAGAACCAGATACGGACAATCTTTAAATAGAAAGGAAATGATCATCATGTTGAAGAAGGAAAACATTCTAATGGACCAGACTGCAGGATCGAAGGAGGAAGCAATCGAAATGGCCGGCAGGCTGCTCGTGCAGCAGGGCGCCGTCGAGGAGGCCTACATCGATTCCATGCTGGAGCGGGAGAAGGTCGTCTCCACCTTCATGGGGAATGGCCTGGCGATTCCCCACGGCACAGACGAAGGAAAGACCTCCGTCATCGAGAGCGGCCTCTCCCTCGTACAGGTGCCGGGCGGTGTCGACTTTGACGGGAATGAAGCCAAAGTCGTACTCGGCATTGCCGGCAAGGACAACGAACATCTTGATATGCTCCAAAAAATAGCAGTGCTTTTCTCGGAAGAGGAAAACGCCAAGCAAGTCATCAATGCCGCTTCTGCCGATGAAATCATCGCACTCTTTGAAAATGAGGAGATATGATATGAAAGCCGTTCATTTTGGTGCCGGAAACATCGGCCGTGGGTTCATCGGCAAAGTACTGCATGATAATGGGTATGAAATCACATTCGCAGACGTCAATGAGGAGATCATAGATGCACTGAACAGGGATGGGAAATATACTGTGCATATCGCCGAAGAGAATGGTGGCGCCTATGAAATCAGCGGAGTGGCCGGCATCAACACCGCAAAGGATGCAGAGGAGCTGGCCCGGGCTATAGCGGAAGCGGACATCATTACGACAGCGGTCGGCGTCAACATCCTCCCGATCATTGCTAAAACCATCGCGCCCCACCTGGAAAAGCGCAGTGAAGGGAAAAGCCTCAACATCATCGCATGTGAAAATGCCGTCCTTGCCACAGATACTCTGAAAGACGCCATTGCTGCTGAAGTCGGTACCCACGCCTTCACGAACATCGGATTCCCGAACTCTGCAGTGGACCGCATCGTCCCGATGCAGAAGAATGAAAACATCCTTGATGTGAAAGTCGAACCCTTCTACGAATGGGTCATCGAAGCCGACAATTGGATGGGGGACGATAAACTCGATGGCGTGAACTATGTACCCGACCTCATGCCCTATATCGAAAGGAAGCTGTTCACCGTAAATACAGGACACGCCGCCATCGCCTATTACGGAAAGACGCTCGGTTACACGAGCGTTTCGGAAGCAATGCAGGATGACGAGGTCGTCGTCTTCCTGAGGAATGTGCTCAACGAGACGACCCTCTACCTTACAGAAAATTATGACTTTACGCAGGCGGAGCAGTCACAGTATATCGACAAGATCATCGGCAGATTCAAAAACCCATACCTCTCCGATGATCTCGACCGTGTCGGCCGGGGCGTGCTCAGGAAGCTTGGCCCGAACGACCGCATCATCAAACCGCTCGTGTACCTGCATGAAAACGGCCACGACCACGATGCATTGTCGGAACTGGTTGTGCATGCCCTGAAATTCGACAACGAGGATGACCCTGAACAGGTGGAGATGAACCAGGTCATCTCCGGGAAGGGCATGACGCATTTCCTTTCCGAACACAGCGGCCTGGAAAAAGAATTACTGGAAGAGATTGAAGCGAAAATCTGATATGGATGCCCCGGCTCAGTGAACCGGGGCATTTCCATGTCGAATACATACAATTCATATGGAAGAAACATTAAATTTTTCGACATTTGTGTTATTTGTGGAAGGAAGCCGGGTAAACTTCCTATAGAGCCTAAAATATTCAGGAGGGATTTTTAATGTCCAGGAAAAAAGATGAACTGAATCAAAGGGACACGATTGACAATACAAAAGAAGCGCCTTTGACCACGAACCAGGGGTTACCTGTGAGCGAAGATGAGTTTTCTCTCAAGGCCGGTGAACGCGGCCCCACACTGATGGAGGACTTCCATTTCCGTGAAAAGATGACCCACTTCGACCATGAGCGGATTCCCGAGCGTATCGTCCATGCACGTGGATTTGCGGTACATGGTGAGTTTGAGGTGTATGAATCATTGGAAAAATACACGCGGGCCAAGTTCCTCACCGAGCCCGGCAAGAAGACTCCTGTGTTCACCCGGTTCTCCACTGTGGCCGGTAACCGCGGTTCCATGGATATCCCGCGTGATGTACGTGGCTTCGCGACGAAATTCTATACTGAAGAAGGCAACTTCGACCTCGTGGCCAACAACATGCCGGTATTCTTCATGCAGGACGCAATCAAGTTCCCCGACTTCGTCCATGCCGTAAAGCCTGAACCACATAATGAAATCCCACAGGCGGCTTCCGCCCACAACACCTTCTGGGACTGGGTATCGGAGAATACCGAAAGTGCCCATATGGTCATGTGGCTGATGAGTGACCGCGCCATTCCAAGAAGCCTAGCCATGATGGAAGGTTTCGGTGTCCATACGTTCAGACTGGTCAATGCAGAAGGCAAGAGCCATTTCGTCAAATTCCACTGGAAGCCGAAATTCGGTACCCACCAGGTACTCTGGGATGAGGCCCAGATGATCAACGGCAAGAACATAGACTTCAACCGCATGGAACTGTGGCAGAATATCGAGAATGGCATTCCAGCAGAATTCGAGTTGGGGCTGCAGGTCATCCCTGAAGAAGACGAATTCGAAATGGAATTCGACATCTTGGACCCGACCAAGCTGTGGCCTGAAGAGGAAGTGCCTGTACAGATCGTCGGTAAGCTGACATTGAACCAGAACGTGGACAACTACTTCGCAGAGACTGAGCAGGTTGCGTTCCACCCTGGACACGTCGTTCCCGGCATCGACTTCACCAATGATCCGTTGCTCCAGGGCAGACTATTCTCCTATACGGATACCCAGCTGATCCGTCTCGGCGGTCCGAACTTCCATCAGATTCCAATCAACCGCCCAGTGTGTCCATTCGCCAACAACCAACGTGACGGCTACAACCAGATGTATATCCATAAAGGCAAAACATCCTACTCCAATAATACGATGAACAATAATCAGCCAGAACCTCTGGCTCCGGAAAATGGTGGATACGAACACTACAGCGAGAAGGTCGAAGGCAGGAAAGTCCGTGCCAGAAGCGACAGCTTCAAAGACCACTTCAGCCAGGCGAAACTCTTCCTGAATTCCATGTCTGAGACTGAAAGGCAGCATATATATGATGCCTTCAGCTTTGAATTGGGCAAATGCGATATGGCAATCCGGGAGAACGCCATATACAAACTGCTGAACAAGATCGACCGCGATATGACGGAGTATGTCGCTGATAAGGTTGGTGTGGAAGCACCGCCTGAAGTGGAGGAATCCACGTATACCAAACGCTCCCCTGCCCTCAGCATGGAGAACACCAATTTCTCCCTGGAAACCCGTACAGTTGGTGTCATGTTGACGCCGGATGTCGCTGAACAGACACTGAAAGAAACGAAGTCCAAGCTCGAAGGACAGGGTCTGCAGGTGACTTTCATATCCGATAAGATATATAAGATCGGCGATATCACTCTGGATGAGACATTTGATACCGTCCATTGTGTGCTCTTCGACTCAATGATCATATTGAAGGGTGAAGAACAGCCGCCTGCACCGGTCATCGAAAACCTGGAAATCGCATATAAGCATAAAAAGGCGATCGGATACGGCATTGATTCCGGCGACATATTCGATATGCTCTCCTTCACAAAGGACGACAAAGGTGTCGCAGACATTGAAAAGAACCTCGACGGCTTCCTCGAAGCGGTCAAAGGCCACAGGGTCTGGGACAGATAGCATCAAGTACTCCCCTCCTACTCAGGAGGGGTTTTTTGTTGCCATTTGTCCATGCTGCATCATTTACAAAACTGTCACAGGTTATCTTTTGACCCCACTCTTCCGGCGTGATAGAATATGGAATGTTTCAATTAGTTGAGCATGCTCAACAATCAGGCGGGGATCGATAATATGAAAAGGGAAAATGACATCGTACATAACTTGAGGGATATATATGGCTATGGCTATACGAAGGTCTTCAGTGACGTGACGGATTCCGTTGCGCGCATGCATATTTCGAAGACCCAGATGGACATCATCAAATACATCTACCTCAAAGGCCATGCAACACCCTCTGCGCTTGCCTCGGAGATGAATGTGCAGAGGAGTGCCGTCACCCATACAGTCAAAAAACTTGAACAGAAGAACCTGGTGACGGTCAAACAGAATGAACTTACGAATGATCGGCGCTCCAAACTGATCTATATGACCCGGGAGGCCGAGGAACTGCTCGAGGAGTTCATGGACAACATCCTTGAAAAGATCAGTGAAGATGTCGGGGAGCTGTCCCAGGAAGAAGCACGCACACTGCACGATGCCACACTTACAATATTGAAATACATACCTGGAGGTATAGACGATGAAACACATTCTTAAGTTCAAATGGCCGATTACAGCATTGATGCTGATCTTTGCCGTAACGACCTATATCCTTGCTCCAAACCTTACCCAGTTGGCTGCAGAGAAGGGGGACGTCCAGCTGTCCGATGATTCTCCAAGTGAACAGGCACGGCAGTTCCTTGAAGAATACGATCAGGACAAGGAAACAATGTCGCTTGTACTGGAGTTCGATGGCGAGGTCATGCCACATGAATCCGACATCGTTTCATACATCGATGAGATAGAATCGGTGGAAGGTGTCGAAAATGTCATCAACCCATTCGATTTTGAAGATGATGTGCAGGAAAACTTCATCAACGATGGGAATGGCGTAATCATGATTCCAATGGACTATGTCGGTCCGGTCAACGACATCGGTGGTGTCGCAGATTTCATCGAGGAGATGAATCCGACCGAAGCCGACACTTCCATGACTTCCAATGAACTGATCCAGAATACGGTGGAGCAGGATGCCATGGAAGGCATCCAGTCCACTGAAATGTTTACTGTGATCATCGTCGTAGCAGTACTGCTGCTCATGTTCCGCTCCATCGTCACACCTTTCATACCTGTAGCGGTAGTCGGTGTGGCCTATCTGATCGGGCAGTCGTTCGTTGCCTGGTTTGTGGAATGGTTCGGGTTTCCGATCTCGCCACAGACCCAGAGTTTCCTGATCGTCATCCTGTTCGGCATCGGGACCGACTACTGTATACTGCTGCTCAACCGCTTCAAGGAGGAGCTCGAGCATCACGACAAGTACGATGCCATCATCCGCACCTTCTCCACCGGCGGCAAGACGGTCTTCATCAGCGGCCTTTCCGGTGCGATCGTATTCGGTGTACTCTACTTTGCAAACTTCGAGATATACCGCTCGGCAGTCGGCGTGGCACTTGGTGTCGTCTTCCTGCTGCTGTCGCTCTTCACCCTGCTTCCCGCCCTCATGCACCTGCTCGGCAAGTACATATTCTGGCCGAACATCAAGAAGACGGAATTCAAGGAAAGCAGGCTATGGACGCCGCTCGGCATCTTCTCATTGAAATACCCGACACGCATCATCTTCTCCATCTTCGCCATCCTGATAGCAGTCGCGCTCTTCTATGATGACGAAGTGAACTTCGATTCCATCGAGGAACTGGACAATGATTACTCTGCAGTACATGCCACCAACGTCGTCAGTGAGAACTTCGATGAAGGCCAGCTCTTCCCTGTCCGGGTCATCGTCTCGAACGGTGATGATCTGCTGACCCAGGAAAGCCTCTCAAGACTTGATGCCGTGTCTTCCACAGTCTCAAGCCTCGAAGGTGTACAGGAAGTGCAGACCATCACACGCCCAGCAGGTGAAGAGATTGAAGATCTTGGTGTCCGCAATCAGCTTGAACAGGCCAATGAAGGCATTGCTGATATGCAGGACGGGCTGAGTGACATATCAGAAGGACTGACTGATGCGAGCGACAGCCTTGCCAATAATGACATGGGAGGGGGAGACCTTTCCGAACTCGAATCCGGCATCGATGAAATCAACGGCAATATCGGCCAGATCACCGAGTACATGACACAGACCGGAGATGTTGAAGGCGCTGCCCAGCAGCTGTCACAAGTTCAGGAAGGGTTGACCACCCTTTCCGGGGAAGTCGCAGCCGCCAATACACAGATGAATGAGCAGCAGACAGCCGCCAACGAGCAGCTGACGGAGCTCTCCAATGGATTGCGCGATTCCGCCGAAGGCATCGATGAGATTCAGGATGGACTCGAAGAAGTGTCCACCCTACTTGGTGAGATCAGCGAAAACGAAGCCGTCGACCAGACCGGCATACACGTGCCGCAGTCCTTCATAGACAACGATGACATCCAGGATGCTGCCGATCAGTATGCATTCGGCGATAATGAAGCATTGATCATGAACGTCATTCTGGCTGATGACCCATACAGCCATGAAGCCATGGCGACACTGAATGAGATTGAAGAGACGGTCGACGGGGAACTTCAGCGTCTCGACCGGGAATCCACAGAATCCTACTTCTCGGGTGTAACAAGCATGAACCGGGACCTGAACCAGATTTCCAATGATGACTACAATCGTGTCGTAACGATATTCATACTGACACTGTTCGTCATCCTTGCCATCATCTTCAGATCCCTGATCCTGCCGATTTCAATGATCAGTTCCATATTCATCACCTATTTCGCCTCCGTCACCATCACACAATGGCTGCTCGGCTTCTTCGGCTACGGTGAATTGAACTGGGCTGTGCCATTCTTCAGTCTGATCATATTCGCGGCACTCGGCATCGACTACTCCATATTCATCATAGACCGGTTCAGGGAGGAACTGACCGGACGCAGTATACGCGATGCCATTGAACAGTCCATCAGACGCATGGGTGGTGTCGTCATCACTGCAGTCATCATCCTGTCCGGTACGTTTGCCGCGCTGCTGCCATCCGGCATGATCATTCTGATCCAGGTCGCAAGCATCATCATCTTCGCCCTGCTATTCTATGCCTTCATCGTACTGCCTCTTCTCGTGCCGGCCTTCGTAATCACATTCGGCCGCGGCAACTGGTGGCCGTTCAGGATGCCGGGCGGCAGAGAACGTGAGCATAAGTTTAGGGACAAGGAATAACGGGTAAATAATAAAAGTTAAGAATAATTGAGGAGTGAATATATGCCGTCACAAAAAAGTTCAGGTGTTGCAGCAGTATTGAGCGCCCTGATCAACGGTCTCGGCCAGATCTATAATGGGCAGATCCTAAAAGGTGTCTTCATCATCCTGTTGCAGGTGATCAACGGAGCCCTGACTATAATCCTTATCGGCTACGTGTTCCTGCCAATCGTATGGCTGTATGCCGTCATTGATGCATACCGTAGTGCCGAAAAGATAAACGCCAGAAACTACCGGAGATATGGCAGATAAATAAAGCAGGCCCATGGCCTGCTTTTCTTTTATACCGATATCGGTATATGGTATAATTTCACTGAAGGATGTGATTACGTATGGAAATTTTCGGTCTTTTTGCAGGCCTCGCCATCATCGGCATATTGCTGGCAATCTTCTTTTTCCTGCTTGGCATCGTCAAGTGGCTGCTTCAGGGGTATTTCCTGTTCCGCGTCGCAGAGAAGAAGAATCTCGACATCCCATTACTGGGCTTCGTACCCTTCGGTACATTCTACCTTGGTGGACAGATGTATGATGGCCATATAACGGAGCGTGGCCAATTCAACCCCAAGACAATAGGTCTCGTGTTCGCCATCGTCGGCATCGTCATCTATATCATGGGGCTGTCCATCGGTGACATCGCAATCAGCTATGTACTGATGGAATCCATCGCCTTCCTGGGCCTCTTCAAGGCATATACGAAGAACCTCGGCGTCGCTGCACTGCTTGCCCTCTTGAACTTTGTGACTGCAGGCATCGCGGCCATCATCATCCTCTTCCTCTACAACCGTAAACTGGAAGAAGATGCATTTGGCATCGTCGACGAAACAGGCGAAGCGGATAAGAGCATTTAACCACAAAAAAGGGTCCTGACCATGGTCAGGACCTTTTTTCGTGGCTTCAGCTATTCCATTTTCAGCTCAAGCAGCCGGTCATCATCCTCTGATGGGTCCCCCCGCCCATCGGTGTTATTGGTGATGGTGTACAGCCGACCGTCTTCTACAATTACATCCCGCATCCGGCTGCCTTCATCATAGAAGGCGGAAGCGGAATTAGATGACAGGTCAAAGGCGATGACCTCACTGCCCCTAAGTGCTGCGATATAAAGCGTCTCACCGTCATAGGCAATGCCCGAGGGCGCCCATGTATCAGATCCTGTATGATACAACGGAGTCTCCATCCCCGCTTCTTCTTCATCGCCTTCAATCACCGGCCATCCATAATTGGCACCCGGCTTGATGACATTGATTTCATCATGTCCGCTTGGTCCATGTTCTGTAGCATAGAGGGTGCCGTTTTCATCCCATGCCAGCCCCTGCGGGTTACGATGGCCGTAGCTGAACACTTCATTATCAAAAGGATTGTCCTCCGGAATCGAACCATCTAGGGCAACCTTCAATATCTTCCCAGCCAGACTGTTTGTGTCCTGGCTGTACTCCCCATTACCGGCATCACCGGTAGTGATGTAGAGGTGACCATCCGGTCCGATATCCATTCTGCCGCCATTGTGGATAGTCCCTCCGGGGATATCTTCAACTATGACTTGGGATTCCGACCATGCAGAGCCCTCCCGCTTCATCTCGACGACCCGATTCTTCTCTCCACCATCCAAATATGTATGATAGAGGAAAGCGGCCTGGGGGTCGTTCGGGTGCACGATGAACCCGAGCAGGCCCCCTTCTCCTGAAGCGTTGGTTTCCCGGTCGAGTTCAAGGGACTGAGCAGTCACTTCACCATCACTCACCAGCTTCAGGCTACCTCCCCTTTCGGAAACATAGAATCCTTCTTCGGCCTTCTCGATCATCCACGGCGTCTCAAGGTTCTTTGCCAATGTTTCCCCTTCCCCCGTATCGGGACCATTACTCGACGCTTCATTGCTGCATGCTCCAAGGACGAGAATCATCAATAAAACAATCCCCCTCATCATGCCATCCCCTCTTTCCACGGATCATTTCACATTCAGTATCGCCTGATACAGTATCTCCGCCCCGTTTGACAGCGCAGAATGTTCGAACGTCATATTCGGGTGATGGAGCCCCGGCTTCAGATCACAGCCGAGCCCGAGCATGGCACCTTTCAATTCCGGCATCTTGACAGTATAGTAGTGGAAATCATCCCCGCCACTTGTAATGATCGGCTCAAGGCACTTCTCCTCTCCAAGCACGTCCACTATCGAGTTGCGGAGTACATCAATTGCGTCCTGGTGACTCTCGCTCGCAACAATGCCGGAGAACTCCATATCTTCGATCTTCACATCATATATTTCCTCTATATTCCTCAAAATGGTGAAGACGCGCTCTTTCAGCTTCTCCATCTGCTCGTTTGTCTGCGCACGCATATCAATCCCGCATTCAGCACTCCCCGGTATGATGTTCAGCGACTTGCCTCCGGCGAGGAAGCGCGTCATCTTGACCGAGGAGGGGACGACAGGATTGATGTGTATTTTGGAGAGCATATTGACGATATCCGTACCGACCTCGATGGCATTATGATTCAGGTGCGGCCTCGCACCATGTGCATCCTCACCGACGATCTTGAATTCAACCGACCCGGCAGCACCATGCTCGATGCTCGGTGCGGCAAATCCATTGACGGCCTCCTCTATCGGTCTCAAATGGATGCCGAAAAAGTAGTCCAGGTCATCCACGACCCCTTCGTCCACAACGGACAGCGCACCCGTCCCGACCTCTTCCGCCGGCTGAAAGATAAAGCGCACGCCTCTCGATTCAAGCGCAGGGTCATCCTTTATTTTCAGCATCGTACCGATGACCATCGAAGTGTGCGCATCATGGCCACAGGAATGATTGGCCTGCTTGACGCCATCCACTTCCTGGAACAGTGCATCTATATCCGCCCGGATGCCGATGATTGGGTTGCCTTCATCAAAATTCCCGACATCGCAATAGAGCCCTGTCGTATTGCTGAATTTGACAGGGCTGAATCCAGCATCCTCCAGGTAGTCGTATATGTACGCCGTCGTCTCCGTCTCCTCATAGCTCAGTTCAGGGTGCGCATGCATATGTTCGAAAACTTCTTTCATTTTTTCTTCAATCACGTTTTTATCTCCTTTCATACAAACCATTGAATAATCATTCACTCTTCCTTATAATACATTATAAATTACTTGAAAATTCAAACAAGGGGGGTATTTGATTATGAGCAACAATGATTCGACTGAAGAAAAGGATGGAAAACGCGAAAAGAGAGGATTCCGCCTCCCGGATGCCTACGCGATACTTTTCTTCTTCCTCGTGCTGGCAGCAGCAGCTACATACATAATTCCAGCAGGAACCTTTGAAACCGAACAGTCTGCAGAAGGCATCGACGTCATCATTCCAGGCACCTACAGCATCATCGAGTCAAACCCCGCCGGATTCCTCGATATCTTCAGCGCAATCGTCGAGGGACTCGTCAGTACAGCGAACCTGATCTTCCTCGTTCTCATCATCGGCGGTGTATTCGCCGTCATCGAACAAACCGGTACCATTGATGCACTGGTCACTAAGATCATCCGCATCACAAAGAATAAGGAATGGCTGCTCATCGCGCTCGTCATGATCGTGTTCTCCATATTCGGCACACTCGGCATCATCGTTAATGCTGTCATAGCCTTCATCCCACTTGGCATCATCCTTGCCCGCTCGATGAAGATGGATGCGATCATCGGGGTCTCGATCATATATCTCGGGGCCTATGTCGGATTCGGTGTAGCCATCCTCGATCCGCTCACAATCGGTTTTGCCCAGGAGATCGCCGAAATCCCACTCTTCTCCGGCGCGCCAGAACGTGTCGTCATGTACCTTATCACGCTTGCAGCAACGATGGCCTATGTCATCTGGTATGCCAACCGCATCAAAAAGGATCCTGAACGTGGCATACTGAAGGACAACCCTTTCCCGAAAGACCCACCTGAGGCGGAAGGTCTCGGCCAACAGGATATGAAACTGAAGCACATTCTCGTTCTTCTCGCATTGGCTGGAGGCATTGGGGCCTATGTTACGGGAGTTTTCGTGGCAGATTGGAGCCTTGGTGAAATGTCTGCCGTCTTCCTCGTCATCATGGTGGCCACGGCACTCATCGGCAGAATCCATGTGAATGAAATGATATCCACTTTCATCGAAGGGGCGAATACCGTTCTCTACGGCGCCCTCATCATTGGGATGGCCCGTTCCATCGTAGTGCTGCTCGAGCAGGGCATGATCCTGGACAGTATCGTCAATTTCATGGCCATCATCATGGATCCCTTCTCAAGCACAATGGGGGCGATCATGATGTTCATCGCCAACGGCCTGTTCAACCTGATCGTCACTTCCGGCAGCGGCCAGGCCGCCATCGTCATGCCGATCATGGCTCCGCTTGCAGACATCATGGACTTCCCGCGCCAGATTGCCGTACAGGCCTATACGATGGGTGACGGCTTCACCAACATCATCACACCGTTGTCCGGCGTCCTGATGGCAAACCTTGCCATCGCAGGCGTTCCATATACAAAATGGTTCAGGTTCGCCCTACCGCTTGTACTTATCTGGTATGTCCTCGGCATTATCTATATAATTGTACTTGTAGCAATAAACTGGGGTCCAGTATAGGAGGAAGAACAATGAATATTAAAGAAATCAAACTGCACCAGCTCCTGATGAAGATGAAGACACCGTTCACGACAAGCTTCGGTACACAGCAGGATCGTCACATTACAATCGTTGAAGCGATAGATGACACCGGCCGCTCCGGTTTTGGAGAATGCGTCTCCGGGGAGGACCCGCTCTATTCCGAGGAGTTCATGGACGCATCCATCATTGCGATTAAGAAGTATTTCGCACCAATCGTCATCCATGAAGAAATCAACCATCCGGATGACGTCTGGGAAAATTTTAAACCATTCAAGCGGAACAACATGGCCAAATCGGCAATTGAAGGGGCCGTCTGGGACCTCTACGCCAAACAGAATAACATGACGCTTGCCGAAGCCATTGGAGGCAAAAAGGAGAAGGTCGACGTCGGCGTTTCCTTAGGTCTAGAGGATACGGATGAACTGCTCCTCGAGAAAATGAAGGAGAAGGTCGACGAAGGGTACAAGCGTATCAAGGTGAAGATCAAACCCGGACGCGACGTGGAAATGGTCCGTAAAATCAGGGAGAGATTCGGCGATATCCCCCTCATGGTGGATGCGAACTCCGCCTATACGCTCGATGATATGGAGACGCTTAAGGCACTCGATGAATTCAACCTGATGATGATCGAACAGCCCCTCGCTGCCGGAGATATTGTCGATCATGCCAAACTGCAGAAGGAAATCAAGACGCCGATATGCCTCGATGAAAGTATCGATTCCTATGAAGCAGCACGCAGTGCCATAGAACTCGGGAGCTGCCGGATCATCAATGTGAAAGTCGGCCGTGTCGGCGGCATCACCCAATCCAAAAAGATTCACGACCTGGCAGCGCAGCATGACATCCCGCTATGGTGTGGCGGCATGCTCGAAGCAGGCGTTGGACGCCTGCACAACATCGCCATCACAACGCTCGGCAATTTCACACTGCCTGGTGATACCGCTTCATCCAGCCGGTATTGGTATGAAGATATCATCACGCCGGAAGTCGTCGCTGAAGACGGCGTCGTCGAAGTCAATAGGGAACCGGGCATCGGTGCAGAAGTTGATTTCGGCAAGATGGAACAATACCTGCAGAAGACGGAGTCCATTACAGAAGCGGACACCATCGATATGATCTTCTATGATTGATTGGAACAGAGTAAGAACACGGATGGCGCATGTGCCGTCCGTGTTCTTTCTTGTATTGAATGGTATGGAAGTTGGATGGTCAACTTGCAGTCGTTCCGTTGCGACTGTGGATTGGAGCCCCAACTTGCAGTCGCTCTTCCATATCTAAGCCTCGAGTGCCGTCCTGATGCCGAATAGGATCAGGACTACTCCGGCGCCTTTCGACAGCCAGTTCTGGAAAGTTCTGCTCTTGAGCCATCTCTTCATTATGTTCACAAGTTCGACGACCACGAGGAACCAGACTGTAGAAATCCCAATCAGTATGCCGGCGAGTATGATCAGCTGCTGATTTTCCCCGATGCTTCCGCCAACTGTCATGAACTGCGGCATGATGGTGATATAGAGCAGCAGAACTTTCGGATTGAAGATGTTGCTGATGAGTCCCTGCCTGAAGGATGCCTTCATATGCCCCTTCACCCTACCGCCCCCATCCTTCAGTTCATTCATCGAAACGAGTTGACCGGCTGTGAAGCTCTTGATGCCTATGTAGACAAGGTAGGCTGCTCCAATGTACTTTATTGTGCTGAATAAAAGGATTGAATTTGCGATGACGACCGCCAGTCCGATGACTGCGATGAATGTCCAGAACAGATGTCCGAGAATGATGCCAAGGATGGTCACTCTCCCGGCGTTGCTGTTATAGTTCAGCGTATTCTTCATGATGATCATCATGTCCGCTCCCGGCAGCATGGCCAACACGAGCACCACTGTACTGTATGCAAGCAGATTATCCATTGTCCTCCCCTACTTCCTTTTCAGTTCCATCACGACGATTTCAGGATGGTTGAATACGCGGAATGGGAACCGGCTGTTGCCGAGCCCCCGGCTGACGACCATGTGCGTGCCGCTCTTCTCATGGACCCCTTCGGTATATTTCGGCAGGACGCCCTGGTGGGGGGCGTACAGTCCTTTGACGACCGGCAGCCGTATCTGACCGCCATGCGCATGCCCTGTGAATACAAGGTCCACCGGATATTTGCCGTATACATCAAGCAGTTCGGGGCGGTGGGAGAGTACAATCGTAAAGCGGTCGCCCTTTCCTTCAAGGCGGTGTTCGAGATCCCTCTCAAAGTCCTCCTTAACCTGATGATCCCCATCTTCTCCATAGAACCATAGGTCTTCCATGCCGATCAGCCGGATATACTCATTGCCGATGTAGAGGCGGTCGTTTCGTCTGCTGATGTTCTGCATTCCCGACGCTTCAATCGCCTGCTCCAGCTCATCGAATCTTCTATAATGCGCCTCGTGGTTGCCGGTCACATAATATGTAGGCAGAATATCCACCAGTTGCCTGACCAGATTCATGGAGCGGCGGAAGTTCGGTGTACGCCTGTCGATGATGTCCCCGGTGACGAATATCACATCCCCGTCAATTTTCCTGATCTTCCTGATCAGTTTGGAGGAGCGCCAGCCGAACCAGGCATTGTGGAAATCCGAGACCTGGATGATCTTATACCCATCAAAGGCATAGGGCACATGCTCCGACTCGTGTGTGTAGTATGTAGTGGTGATATCTTTGTCCTCTTTATATAAAAAGCGTGCCGATGCGATTAAAAATCCCAATAGGATTTGAGAGACCTTCATATGGTTACCTCGATTTTTTATCCCTATTATAGAGCATATCGGCACGCCTTGAAACCTATATTCTATTTTTCGTCATCCACGTATCTGCCATGGGAAGGCATGGCAATGTCATCAAAGTTCGCGGCAAGATGCTGCAGCCCCTCACGCAGCTCTTCACCCTGGAGCGATTTCCCATGTCCGAACACCGCCGTATACGGCTCGATGGACTTCAATTTTTCCACCGACGCCCGGGCCGCTTCCCAATCTGTCGTGAAGTAGACCGGAGGCCCCTGGATCTCCTTCTTCTGGACCATCACCTTATAGAGGGAATCCTGCTGGACGGTCACAAACGCATCACCGACAATCAGTGCACCATCAGATTGACGGTAGAAGGATACATGACCATCGGTATGGCCCGGTGTATGGATCCACTCGAAACTTGGCATGTGCGGCACAGTACCATCTGCCGGCAGCGCGTAGACATTCCTGGCAAGGTCGATCGGCTCTTTCGGGAACATCGGTGCCGTCTTCGCCATCATCCCGCCTTCAACGGTAGGGTCCGGGTCAGGATAGGGCTTCTGGCCTGTGAGATAAGGCAGTTCCATCTTATGGGCGTAGACGGGGACATTCCATTTCTCGATCAGTTCTATGATGGAACCGACGTGGTCGAAGTGTCCATGCGTCAGAACAATCGCTTCAGGCTTTGCACCTTCTCCAAAGCGCTTTTCAACCACTTTTATGATTTCATCTGCGGAATCAGGAAGTCCTGCATCCACCAACACAAACTGCTTTTCATGCGGATGTCCGACCATGTGCACATTCACAATCTTATTCGTATAGGTGAACAGGTCCGGGAGCACTTCCATCTCACTGCCGCTTCCCATCGAATACGCAGGTATTTTCTTGTAGTCACTGCCATACTGCATTCTACTCATAACCATCCTCCTTGCTATTTGATGTATTCAACATATATTTACCCGGTATACACCCATCTATTCAAAAATGAAAGGGAACTGGATCCAGGCGGAGATATATGCGTATTTAACCATCCAGCGCATATGGTAGAATGTATCCGAGGTGATAGTAAATGGAAAAGATTAAACTTGGCGGCTCATCACTCGAAGCTTCCAGAATCGTACTGGGATGCATGCGCATCGCCGATATGGAGGACCGTGCACTTGCAAAGCACATCAACAGGGCGATCGAGCTCGGCATCAACCTGTTCGACCACGCTGACATTTATGGTGACGGCGAATGCGAACGCAAGTTCAGTAAAGTGCTCACTTCGGAAGTGAGTCGGGAGGATATACTGCTCCAGAGCAAGTGCGGCATCCGCCACACTGGAGACAGCAACAGAAAAGAAGACCAATACTACGACCTGTCAAAAGATTATATCCTTGATTCCGTCGACGGCATTCTTGAACGGCTCGGTACAGATTACCTGGACCTTCTGATGCTGCATCGGCCGGATGCACTGATGGAGCCTGGAGAAATTGCAGAAGCCTTCGACCGGCTGCATGACAGCGGTAAAGTCAGGCACTTTGGACTCAGCAATTTCCACACCACACAGTTCGACTTCGTGCAGAAGCATACGGACCATAAGCTCGTTACAAATCAGGTTCAGTTCGGGGTTGGTGCACCACATATGATCAACAGCCGGATGCAGGCCAATACACCGTTTGAAGGTGCCGGAGACCGTGACGGCGGGCTGCTTGAACATTCCCGTCTGAATGACGTTACGCTGCAGGCATGGTCGCCCTTCCATTACGGTTATTTTGAAGGCATCATCATGGACGACCCGAAATACAGAACGCTCAATGATGTATTGGAAGACATCGGCCACTCCCACAGACTGACCAAAAATGCAGTCGCTGTCGCCTGGATACTCAGGCACCCTGCCAATATGCAGACCATCATCGGAACAACGAATACATCAAGGCTCGAGGACATCGCAAAAGCCGGGGATATCACATTGTCCCGGGAAGAATGGTACCGCATCTATAAGGCTGCCGGCCATGTGCTGCCATAGACAAAGAAATCTCCCGCCAGAAATTTGGCGGGAGATTTTGTATTATGATTCCGGAATAAGGGAGCAACTGCTTCAAAGTCTGATCTGACTCACTTACTGTCGGCCGGATAGATGATGCCTGCACTTTCCCTTGCCTTTTCGAAGGTTTCCATCACAGACACCGAGTGTTCAAGCCATGCTTCTGCCGCCCCGTGGTCCCTAGATCTATACATCGTTTCGAAATCTTCAAGCTCCGCAACCATGTTGTTCGGATTCTGTCCGAGATCGATCAATTCTTCCTCTCCATTGGCCACCACTTCGACCGAGTCGATGATATTGGCGGAACCATTGACTTTTATGTATCCCGCGTCCCCTTGGAGGAGGATACTGTTCTCGCTTTTTGTATCCTTCGATCCGATGCATGTGGCAACACTGTTCCCATACTGCAGCACGCAGACACCGGATGTATCGACGCCCCCTTCAAATTTGTTCGGGACATAGGTGACCGCTTCCGGCCGGCCAAGCAGCCGGACGACGAAATGCAGATTGTAGATATTGAGATCGGCGAGCGCTCCGCCTGAGAATTCCAGATTAAATACGTTCGGGACCTCCCCGGCTTTCAGTTTGTCATAGCGGCTCGAGTACTGGGAGTAGTTCGCCTGGATGATTTTAAGGTCCCCCACCTTATGCAGTTCCTGCTCAATTGCCTTGAAGTGCGGCAGATGGATGCCTGTTACGGCTTCAAAAAGGAATAGTCCCTTATCCCTGCTCAATTCGATGAGGGATTCGAGTTCCTCCACGGTGGAAGTGAACGGCTTCTCACATATGATATGCTTGCCCGCTTCTAGGGCCGCTTTCGCATATGCATAGTGGAGACTGTTCGGCGAAGCAATATAGACCGTGTCATAACCTTGGTCTGCAAGCATTGCTTCGACATCTGTAAAATAGTTCTGAACCGCATGCTTCTCTGCGAACGCCTTCGCCCGCTCCTCTGTACGTGAATACACACCGTATACTTCTATTCCGTCGACCTGCCTGGCCGCCTCCATGAAACGATCTACGATGAAACCTGAACCTATGGTTGCTATTTTCATTGGAACCCTTCCTTTTTCTGTTTTATCCATAGTTTAACACATAAACTTCATTCAAATACATGCTTGAATAACAATAGGAATTAGATATAATATAATCAAATACTCATTTGAATGAGGAGGATACGATGGAAATAAAAACATGTGATATAGAAAGCGTTGATGCCGACAAGGTTGCCCGGGTGAAAGAAAGTATGGATGCAGATGCCGTGGGAAAAGTGGCTGCCATCTTCAAGGCACTCGGTGAGGTGAACCGCACACGGATCGTCAAGGCCCTGAGCCTGGAGGAGGCACTCTGTGTATGCGATATCGCCACCATCATCGATGCAACCATCGCCACAACTTCCCATCACCTGCGTTCACTGCATAGACAGGGCATCATCAAATCAAGGAAAGAAGGAAAAATGGTGTACTACAGTCTCGACGACGACCATATCCGGCAGATTGTCAGTATGGCCTTCCTTCATCAGGAGGAGCTGACCCATCATGGCGAATGACAAGATAACCTATCGTATCGATGGATTCTCCTGTGCAAACTGCGCCCGCACCTTCGAGAAGAATGTCCAGGAGATAAAGGGTGTCGAGGATGCCCAAGTCAATTTCGGGGCTTCGAAAATAACCGTCCAGGGCGCCGCCACTGTTGAAGATATTGAGAAGGCAGGCGCCTTTGAACAGCTTAAAGTCGTGAATGCCAGCGGTCCTGCACCAGAAAGGCAGTCCTTCCTCAAAAAACACCGCCTGGTCATCCTCTCAGCCATATTGATGTTCATCGGTTTCAGCCTAGTCATCTACTATGGCGGACAGAACCCCGTGACCACAGGCTTCTTTTTGGCCTCAGTCGTCACCGGCGGCTACAGAATGTTCTGGACCGGCTTGAACAACCTGACAAGACTGCGTTTTGACATGAAGACACTGATGACCGTCGCCATCATCGGCGCCGCCCTGATCGGGGAGTGGCCGGAAGCCTCAGTCGTCGTAGTGCTGTTTGCAGTCAGCGAGGCACTGGAGAGATATTCCATGGAAAGGGCCAGGACCTCCATCCAGTCCCTTATGGAAATCGCTCCGAACACCGCTTCATTGAAGACACAGGACGGCATCCGTGAAGTTGAAGTCGGAGATATACAGATTGGGGACACAATCGTCGTCAGGCCAGGTGAAAAATTACCGATGGACGGCGTAATCTCCTCCGGACATTCAAGCATTAACCAGGCGGCCATTACAGGCGAATCACTTCCAGTTGAAGTGTCCGGCGGCGAAGAAGTCTATGCCGGTACGCTCAACCAGAATGGCTACCTGGAAATTGAAGTGACGAAGAACGTCGAAGATACGACCATTGCGAAAATCATCCAGCTTGTGGAAGAGGCGCAGGAGAAGCGCGCCCCGGCCCAGCAGTTCGTCGACCAGTTCGCCAAATACTATACGCCGGCAATCATGATGATTGCGGTGATGGTTGCGGTTATACCTCCTCTCCTTTTCGGTGCCGAATGGATGACCTATATCTATCAGGGTCTCGCGATACTCGTCGTCGGATGTCCGTGCGCCCTCGTCATCTCCACTCCGATTGCGATCGTCTCCGCCATTGGAAACGCTGCAAACAGGGGCGTATTGATCAAGGGCGGCGTGCATCTGGAGAAGATTGGCCAAAGCAGCCTGGTGGCTTTCGATAAGACAGGGACATTGACGAAGGGCGAGCCGCATGTCACCAATTTTGAAACGGCCTCCGGCCGTTCACGTCAAGAAGTGCTCGCCATCGCAGCTGCACTTGAATCCCAATCCGAGCATCCCATCGCCCAGTCGGTCATCAAGTATGCAGAGTCAGAAGGCATCCGTTATAGTGATATCGATGTCAACCGGTTCAAAGCTGTGACAAGCACAGGTATTTCCGGGGAAATAGGACAGCGCTTCTACGAAATCAGAAAGCCTGACGGTGAACCGTTGTCGGCACAGTATCAGGATAACGGCAAGACGGCCATGATCATTACAGAGGACGACCAAATCATCGGCCGTATTGCCGTAATGGATGAACTGAGGGAATCAAGCCAGCCAGCAATAGAAAGACTTCATAACCTCGGTATCCAGACAGCCATGCTGACCGGGGACAACAGCAACACAGCCAGGACAATTGCACGTACGCTCGGCATCGACAAGATATACGCAGGTCTTATGCCGGAAGACAAGCTTGCTACCATCGATGATCTGAAGAAGGAACATACCGTAGCGATGGTTGGAGACGGCATCAATGATGCACCGGCACTCGCGACCGCCAATGTTGGTGTCGCCATGGGCAAAGGGACCGATACTGCGCTTGAAACTGCAGATATGGCACTGATGGGCAACAGCATCCACCATCTCCCGTTTGCCATCGGATTGAGCAGGAGAACATTGAACATCATCAAGGCAAACATCTCCTTTGCCATCATCATCAAAGTCATCGCGCTCCTGCTCGTCATCCCTGGCTGGCTGACTCTATGGATCGCCATCCTGTCGGATATCGGCGCCACACTCATTGTTGCATTGAACGGCCTCAGACTGCTGCGGATGAAAGAGTGATCTATGCAAAGAAGGCGGTCATACCATGATGGTATGACCGCCTTCTTTTATTCTTCCTGCTTGATGATATGCACTTTTCTGATCATCTGATCTTCCATTACAATGACTTCGAATTTCAGGCCAACTTCCTCCAAAGTATCCCCTTCAATCGGGAAGTCATTGAACTCCTTCAGTAGAAAACCTGAAAGTGTATCTTCCTCTTCAGGAATGTCGGTATCGAAGATGGAATTCAGGCGGTGCAGTGTAATCTTGCCATCACATACAATTTCCGTTTCGGTCAATGATTCGACCAACGCGTCATTTCTGAGGTCGGTCTCATCCTCAATTTCAAATCCGAGCATGGATTCTATGATGTCTTCGTGCGTCAGGATGCCTTCCGTGCCACCGAACTCGTCGATGACGATTGCCAGATGGCGTCTTTCCTTCGTCATCTTCCTCAATACATATTCGACAGGCTGGAACTCATGGACTGTCAATGGATCCGAATCACAGAAATCCATGAGGGGCCTATCCGGATCCACAGACCATTGAAGCAGGTATTTGGAGTGGAAAACCCCGATGATATCGTCCATATCCTCTCCATACACCGGGTAGCGTGTAAACATATTATTGATTACATGGTCGCGGACCTCCTCATATCCTGCAGTGGAGGATATTGCTTCCATCTCCGTCCTGGGAGTGGTCAGCACATCCTTTACATTCAGATTGCGGAAATCGAGGACACCTCTGATCCTGTAGGATTCGTCCTTCGCCAGCATCCCTTCGGAATCGGCGATATCCACAATCGTCCGGAGCTCATCCTTGGAGACTGTGCCTGCCCCTTCCAGCTCCCCTTTTGAGAGCACTCTGGCTATCGCATCTGTCAGCCAGTTCAGAACCACTGTAACGGGCTTGAAGATGACTACGAAAAAGGTGATGATTGGGGCTACAGTTTTCGCAATGGGTTCAGGGAATGTTGCAGCAATCGACTTTGGAATGACTTCTGCAAACACGATGATTGTGACTGTGAGCACAGCCGATGCGATTGCCACGCTGATGCCGTAATCAAGTGCCATGGTGGTCACCAGTGTCGGTAATAAGATGTTCGCTATGTTATTGCCGATGAGTATCGTTGTGATGAACACACTCGGCCTGGAGACCAGCCTGAGCAGCCGCTTGGCACTCGCATCCCCATTGTTCGCCCTCGACTGCAGTTTCATCTTATTCACTGCCGTCAGGGCGGTTTCGCTCCCTGAGAAAAACAGGGAGACGAATAGTAATACAATGATCGCAATGATCATTATTTATCCTCCTTAAGTATGGAACTCTGATTATTTCATGATGCCTACTGTAAATGACTTTACTACAGTTTACCACTTATCAGCATAAATGTTTAACCGTTATACAACATCCTCCGCAAAAAAATAGCCCGCCCCTTTCAGGAGCAGGCAGTATTTCCCGTTTATTGTTTAACGTCATAACCTTGATCTTCAATCGCTTCGGCCATGGATGATTCCGTCACTTTGGATTCATCATATTCAACGTTGACATTATTTGCATCCAAGTTCACGTCTGCGGATTTGACACCTTCCAGTTCTGAAAGGGCCCCTTCTACAGCACTCTTGCAATGCCCGCATGTCATGCCTTCTACTTCAATCGTCTTTTGAGCCATTCAAAATCTCCTCCTAATCATTTATATCCATATATTATATCTTTACCCGCTTCAACCTCAATGAATTCGTCACCACACTTACCGAACTGAATGCCATCGCCGCACCTGCAACCCATGGAGCCAGAAGGCCGAGTGCTGCAATGGGAATCCCCGCACTGTTGTAGGCGAACGCCCAGAACAGATTCTGCTTGATATTGTGGATGGTCTTGTGGCTGAGCCGGATGGCCTTCGGTATCAGTGTCAGTTCTCCTCCGAGAATTGTAATGTCTGCCGCTTCAATGGCAACTTCGGTGCCGGTACCGATTGCGATGCCGATATCTGCAGTAGCCAGGGCAGGTGCATCATTGACGCCGTCACCGACCATCGCCACAATTTTACCTTCCTGCTGTACACTTTTCACCTTATCGGCTTTTTCTTCCGGCAGCACTTCGGCAATGACATTGTCGATGCCGACACTGCGCGCGATCGCCTGGGCGGTACGTGTATTGTCGCCGGTCAGCATGATGACTTCGAGTCCTTCATCCTTGAGGGAGACAATTGCTTCTGCAGCACTTTCCTTCACTGTGTCCATGACAGCCACAATGCCTTTGATTTCACCATCGACCGCAACGATCATAGCGGTCTTGCCATCATACTCATACTGTTCCATTTCATTGGATATGGCCGCTTCATCCATATCATTGTCCATCATCAGCTTGCGTGTACCGACAAGTACTTTCCTGCCTTCGATGACAGCTTCGATACCGTGGCCCGGTATCGCTTCGAAATCATCGACTTCTCCAAATTCGACGTCCTGCTCTGCCGCGTAGGCGACGATTGCCTCCGCCAATGGATGCTCAGATCCCTTCTCGGCGGTCGCAAGCAGCTTCAGCGTCTCGGCATCCCCGGTGAAGTCGGTCACTTCAGGCTTGCCTTTGGTGATTGTACCGGTCTTGTCCATAATCACTACGTCCAGGGAATGGGTCTTCTCAAGATGTTCCCCACCTTTGAAGAGGATGCCGCTCTCGGCACCTTTCCCTGTCCCCACCATGATGGACGTTGGCGTTGCGAGCCCAAGGGCACATGGACATGCGATGACCAGTACCGCTATGGAAGCGACAAGCGCCGGTTCGATATTGCCCGGCTGGACGAGGAAATACCATGCCAGGAAAGTGATGATGGCGATGCCGACTACAATCGGCACAAAGTAGCCGGAAATGATATCCGCCATACGCTGGATCGGCGCTTTCTGTCCCTGTGCTTCCTCTACGACTTTTATGATGGAAGCGAGCGCTGTATCCTTGCCGACACGTGTCGCCTCGAATTCTATCGTGCCATTGACATTCAGCGTAGAGCCGACCACAGCACTCTCTGCTTCTTTTTCAATCGGGATGGATTCGCCGGTGATCATGGATTCGTCGATGGCCGTCCGTCCTTTGACGACAGTGCCATCGACCGGAATCTTTTCGCCCGGTTTGACGACGATGCGATCCCCGACGATGACATCTTCCACAGGTATCATCATCTCGTCCCCGTCCCTTACTACACGTGCCTGCTTGGCCTGCATATCGAGCAGTTTGGAGATTGCTGTCGTCGTCCTCGACTTTGCGCGGTGTTCAAGATATTTACCGAACAGGATCAATGTGATGATCAACGCACTCGTTTCAAAGTACAGATGCGGATGATGACTTGAGTCAGCAATCCATCTGGTCATCTCATATACACTGTAGAAGTATGCGGCACTTGTTCCCATCGCAACCAGTACATCCATATTCGCACTGCCGTTTCGCAGGTTCTTGTAGGCGCCGTCATAGAACTGCCAGCCGATGATGAACTGTACCGGCGTAGCAAGTGCCAGCTGGAACCATGGGCTCATCAGGATTGCCGGCATCTGTATGCCGAACAGGTGGTCCAGCATCGTCACGAGGAGCGGGAGTGAGAGGAGGGCCGAGATGATCAGCTTCACCTTCAGACGGTTCAACTGCTTATCTTTCGCATTCACCCTGTCCTCGGCACTCTGCTTCGGTTTCGCTCCATATCCAAGCTTTTCGACACGAGCAATCAGATCCCGATCCGTCAGCATGTTCGGATTGTACTCGATGACTGCATTTTCCGTCGTCAGGTTGACTGTGGCAGATTTGACACCTTCCTGCTTGTTCAGCACCTTCTCTATACGGTTCGAACAGGATGCACATGTCATGCCCGTGATATCGAACTCAGCCTTTTCCATTTCGACACCATAACCCAGTTTCTCGATCTTGCCGGTGATGTCACTGATATCGACATTTTCACTATCGTATTCAACCGTCGCCTTTTCAGTCGTCAGATTGACTGAAGCATCGACGTCGTCCATTTTATTCAAAACCTTCTCTATCCGGCTTGAACATGCAGCGCATGTCATGCCTGTGATATTCAGGTTGACCTGTTTATTGCCGGCCATTTCTTTTCCCTCCTATTTGGAAAACTGTTTGAGGACCGCCATCAGCTCTTCGATGGAATCTTCGCCTTCGCCCTTGTTGATGGCGTCTGTAACACAATGTTTCATGTGACGCTCCGTCACTGTATAGCCGACATTCTTCAATGCCGACTGTATTGCACTGATCTGAACGAGGATATCTACACAATAGCGGTCTTCATCCACCATCTTCTGTATACCGCGCACCTGTCCTTCAATGCGCTTCAGCCGGTTCATCACCTTGTCCTTCTCTTCATCCGTACGTGGCACTACAGCATGTTCGTGGAGATGTTCTCCCATTACCATCACTTCCTCAAGTTCTTTCTTGTGATTTCTTATAACTATAATACCCCCATAGGGTATAAATGTCAATAAATAAATGACCAGGATCCTATGTCCCGGTCATTTGAATCTGAAATTGTTTATTTTTACCTTATCATTCGGTACTGCCGGAATATCATTGAATTCAAAATTGAAATCCTGTTCCGGCACATCATATTCCATTCTATTGACGAGGAAACCGAGCGTTGCACGCATCATGACGATCGTTACGAACTCACCGGCACATCGGTGCCCGAAATCGTAATCTCCTCCACCTTGCGGAATGAAATTGAATGGTGTCTGCTGCCAGCCCTCAAACCGTTCCGGCATGAATGTCCCCGGATGCACCCAATCCGTCGGGTGACGGTTTGTACCATAGAGATCGAGCAGCGTCAGAGTGCCTTCCTCGAAATGATACCCCTGCCATTCAAAGTCCACATCTGTCCGTGCTGCCGCAAAGGGGAAGAATGGATAGTACCTGCGTACTTCCTGGATGAACCACTCCAAGCGTTCCTCACCGGCGCCTTCAAGCTTGTTCCTCTCCTCCGGGAACTCATGCATCGCAAGGCCAATCATCGCAACCCATACACTGACTGCAGTCATCGGTCTCAGAAGGTTGATGATTTCCACCGCTACAGTCCCTTTATCCAACAGCTCCCCTTTTTCTTCCCTGTGCCAGCTGAATGTATAAAGTGCCTTGCCATGGTCGATTTCTAGCTGATCGTTCCTGACATCCTCCACCAACCCCTCAATCCAGCTCTCCACCTTAGACCGTGCCCGTCTGCCTTTCCAGTGCTGAATACCCAGAGCCGCAGGGGATTCGAACAGATCTGAAATCTGTACAGCGCGCTCCTCCGCCTCCGAATCTTCCAGAGGAACGCCCGTCCATTTGGCTGCAACCTGAAGAAATACAAGCTTGGCCGCTTCATAGAGTTCGATCGTCTCCAGGCTGCCCGCCTCTTCAAAATATTGCTGCCAATAATGGTGGACCAGCATTTCTATCTCTTCCATCGCTTCATTGTCCATCAGGGACATCATCATGGCTTTCCTGTTTCTATGCTGCTCTCCATCAAGGCCCTGCACGCCACCTTCTCCAAACAGTGTTTTTTCGACCCGGGAGGGCGCAGCATCCCTTCTTCTGAAGCGGGTATCATCATAGAACAGTTCCGCTGCTTCACTGCCAGTCAGACAGATTGCCCTCTCCCCCATGATCCGTGTCTCGAACACATCCGAATTCAAGGATTCACTTCTGTTCATGATGAATTCGTATCCTTCCTTCAATACACTCAATGTCCGATCAAACCCCGCATCTTCAGGCATCTCATTTACCACATTACCCCTCCTTGATCCTCTCTTATAGTATTCTTCCCCTAAATAAACGCTTTATGCATATAAATTAAAGTGAAAAATAGACCTGCTGTCAGGTCTACTTCTTCTTTCCATCCGGTCTGAATACGATGAAATTGGTGATGGCGAAAAATAATCCAGCAATGATGCCGACCAGCCAATTATCGAACATGGTGCCGAAAAGCACCAGGAACAGTATTCCAGACCCTACGGTTATCGCAATATGCATACATCCTCACCTTTCCTTTGAACCCACGATGAAAGATCTGCTAAAGTGCACTGAATATGCCTCTGACAAGCCTGAAGATCAGACCGATAGAACTCAGGAACATTTCAAAAAGGAAATCGTACCAGTACCCATTCCTATGAAGCGGCTCTTCACGAGGGCCCTTTTTCCGATCTTTCCTTCCTCCCACAGCGCATCTCCTCCATCCCATTCATTTTATTCTTCTATACCCGGAACCTGGCGTCTTTACTGATGCTTCTCAAGAAACTCGAGCATGGTCCTGTAGACGTTGATTTCATTTTCCTTCTTCGAAAAACCATGACCCTCATCATCCAGGACAAGATAGTCGATCTCCCTGCCGGCATTCCTCAACTCTTCTACAATCTGGTCCGATTCCTCTTTCACGACCCGGGGGTCCTTTGCACCCTGGATGACGAGCATCGGCCTGGACATTGTACTGAGATAGGTGATCGGCGAATCTTTTTCGAAGCGCTCCCTGTCCGTCTCAGGATCACCGACCCAGCGTGTCATGATGGGCTTCCAGTGCTCCGGCACGGAATTGTAGAAGGTGAATAGGTTGGAGACGCCGAATATATCGACGACCGCCCTGAAGTACTCAGGATGCCTCCCGTGAAGGAGCAGTGCCATGTAGCCGCCATAGCTGCCGCCGACAAGGAAGAGCTTCTCGGGGGACGAGATGCCATTATCGAACAGCCACTTGATGCCTTCCACGTTATCCAGCCGTGGGCCTTCGCCCCAATCCTGCTCGACGAGCTTCACGAATGAAGCGCCATATCCCGTACTTCCCCTGAAGTTCGGACAGAATATGTTGTAGCCGCGGTTCAGGAGCATCTGGAACATGGCACGGTAGAACTTGCGCTCGGCCGCCTGCGGCCCGCCGTGCGGCCAGAAGATCGTATAGCCATTCCGATTCTCCTCCTTTGCCCGGAACAGCAGCGCTTCAATCTCCATATCGTCAAAGGACTTGTAGCGTACGGTTTCAGGTTCCACCATATCTTTCGAAGTAACCCCAAGTACCCGGTTCTTTGTAAGGACGGTCCACTTCTCAAGCTGATACTTCCATATGTTGAACGGCTCGGTCGCACTCCCGGCAAGCGCATAGAGACTGCCGCTTTTCGTCACGGCAAGCTGCCTGATGGCATCAAAAGGCGTCTTTATCTCATCGGAGATGTCATGGTTCAGATCATAGTAGTACAGCTTATCTGCCACACCCTTCTCCGTCGTGATGTACAGCATGTTCGTATGCCGGTTGAACTGCAGGCCCGACACCGATTCCTCGCCGAAATCCATCACTTTCGAAAACTGCTTCTCCGACAGATTGTATTTTGCCAGGTAATCGTATTCACTCTCATAGTTCGTGCTGAACCAGACTTCATCGTCCTTTATGAATGTCATATCCCCCACCGTGTGGATTACTTCCGGGTCGGGGGTGATGTACTCCGTCCCGTCCTTCGTTCTGATGAATCCCAGGATATAGGTGTTCGCACGCACCTGCATATGGGCGCTGTTATCTTCACCAACTGACACATCCGCCAAATATGTCGGGGCCTCCTCACCCTCATGGATCAGGCGCTCCTCACCCGTCTCTATATCAAACACTTTCGCATTCAGGAAGCTTGGATTGCCTTCAGAAGTCACATAATAGACCTTCCGTCCATCCTGTGACAGTTTGGAGAAGAAGTACTTCTCATCCGGTTCGCCTGTAATCAGAGGTTTAGGTACACCGCCGTCCGGGCCGATGGCGTAGATCTGGAAATTCTCATCCCCATCATGATCGAACCCTGAAAGTACAAAACGATTTTGCGGATCATATTTGATGAAGTTTGCATTCTGGTCCTTCTGTGCAAACAGGTATGGATACGTCTCGGGGGTATCCATCGCCCATATATTCACCTTTCCGTTGAGGTTCGTCGTGAACAGGATGCGCTTCTCATCCGGGCTCACAGTAAAGTTGTTGATGTTGTAGGATGTGAAAAACTGTTCCACTGTCGGTTTCGGAAATTCAATCATTGGCCAGACCCCTTTTTGTAAAATTGACTTCTTCTACATTGTAGATTAAAACCATTTTTGTGACAATTTTGATATCTGCATGAAAAAAGCAGCATGCCATTTGGCATGCTGCTTCCCCCATTACTTGATGTTGATGACGACATCGTCATTTGTAACTGAACCGAGTTCCCTGGCAGCAATTTCCGTACCGGCCGGTCCTGTAATGATGATTGGAGTAATATCGCTCTTCGCGTTCTCCCTGATGTAGTCGAGGTCGACTTCCATCAATACGTCACCTTTTTTGATTTTGTCTCCAGCTGCGACTTTGAGGTCGAAGCCTTCGCCCTTCAGGTTGACTGTGTCGAGTCCGAAGTGGACGAGGAGCTCGAGTCCGCCTTCATTTGTGAGTCCCAATGCGTGTTTTGTCGGGAAGTCCGTAACGACTTCACCGTCGAATGGTGCGCGGACGATACCGCTTGTCGGCTTGATGGCCACACCATCGCCCATCATCTTCTCGCTGAAGACCTGGTCCGGCACTTCGGTGAGCTCGACCGCTTCCCCTTCGATTGGGGAATAGATGTCCTTGTTGGCATCATCCATCATCTGTCCGCCTTCTGCCTCTTCGACATCATCTTCCGTCGATTCGGTCACTGTCGCTTCGGCCGGTGAAGTGATTTCACCATCGATGATCCGTTGCATGTCATTTCTGATCTGGTCGGATTTCGGTCCGAAGATGGCCTGCATGTTCTTGCCGACCTTCATGACACCGGAGGCCCCAAGCGCCTTCAGTTCCGCCTCATCGACGGCAGCAGTATCTTTAACTTCAACACGGAGACGTGTGATGCAGGCGTCGAGGTGTTTGATGTTCTCTTCCCCACCCATTGCTGTGAGTACATTGAATGGGAGCTCCTGTGCTGTGGATGTGCTGGTTTCTGCAGTGGCGTCTTCACGGCCAGGCGTCTTGAGGTTGAGTGCATGGATGAGCACCCTGAAGACTGTATAGTAGATGACCGCGTAGACAAGACCAACGATGATCACCCACCACCATTCCGTACGGTTCTGAAGAATTCCGAACAGGAAGAAGTCGATGAAGCCGCCCGAGAATGTATAGCCGAGATTCACATCAAGCAGATAGAGAATCAGGAAGCTCAGTCCATCGAGCAGTGCGTGGATGACATAGAGCAGTGGCGCAACGAACAGGAATGAGAATTCCAATGGCTCAGTGATACCTGTCAGGAAACTTGTCAGTGCTGCAGATATCATGATGCCGGCAACGTACTTTTTACGTTCAGGACGTGCAGCATGGTACATCGCCAGAGCCGCTGCAGGCAGACCGAACATCATGACCGGGAATTCACCCTGCATGAAGTTTCCTGCAGTCAGTTCTACGCCGTCACGCAGCTGGGCGAAGAAGATGTTCAGATCGCCCCGTACAATTTCTCCGGCTGCATTCGTATACGTACCGAATTCAAACCAGAATGGTGCGTGGAATATATGGTGCAGTCCGAATGGAATGAGCAGCCGTTTGATCGTACCGAATGCGAATACGCCGATTGCCGTATTCTCTTCCATCAGCCAGAGTGAAACTTCATTCATTCCGTTTTGGATCGGAGGCCAGATGACGAACATCGCCAGTCCGATGATGAATGAGAATACTGCTGTCACAATCGGCACAAAGCGTTTCCCTGCAAAGAAACCAAGGAAGTCCGGCAGATTGATGTTGTAGTACCTGTTGTAGGCCCATGCGGCGATGACACCGATGATGATACCGCCGAATACACCTGTCTGGATTGTCGGGATGCCGAGCACGTTGGCATAGGCAGGGTTTTCAGCTGCCATTTCCGGTGTGACATTGGCAATCTGTCCCATTGTAACGTTCATGATCATGTAGCCGACGAAGGCAGCGACGGCGGCAACGCCGTCACCCCTCGCAAGTCCGACGGCGACACCGAGTGCAAACAGCAGCGCCAGGTTGTCGAAGACGACGCCACCGGCGGCCTGGAGCATATCGGATAGGGCAATGAGCCATCCGGCCTCAAGGAATGGCAGCCACTCTACCATCGCTTCAGTCTGCATGGCGGCACCGATACCGAGCATGAGACCGGCAGCAGGCAGTATGGCAACCGGGAGCATCAAAGCTTTACCGATGCGCTGCAGCTGTCCAAAAAGCTTTTTGAACATAAGTATTTCCTCCTAAGTATGAATATTATCGTTTCGTGAAGAATCCACAGAAAAAGGCATGAGTATACAGGTATAGTTAAATAAACTATTCCTATAAACTCATGCCCTTGCGGTAACACGTCTATTTAGAATAATGCTTGAAATGCTGTATGTGCATCGTAAGATAGACGACCTCCGAGTCGTACACCTTGCGCTGCAATTTATTCTGTATCATCTTCACAATTTTTACAGCTATATTATAGCACACGGGGTATTCGGTTTTCAATAGTGAATCGAAAGCATCCTGCGACGGCACACTCTCGCCCTTCATCACCCGCTGGACACAGAAGCTGATATGCCTCACGAAGCGGTCATACTGTATTGAGGACTGGTCGACCGTCGTATCGAGCCCCTGCTCGATGATGACGATGGCCTGATGGACGACTTCTGACAATACATTCATATCCCGGAGCGAACGGTTGTAGATGGACGAGTGCACATGGAGGGCGATGAATCCCACCTCCGCTTCGGGCAGCTTGATGCCATACTTGCTGTTGAACATATCGACGACCGCTTCGGCGATGCTGTACTCCTTCGGATAGAGTGCCTTCGTCTCATTGACGAAAGGATTGCTGATCTCGATGCCCTCCTCCAGCCGCTTCATGGCAAACAGAAGGTGGTCCGTCAGTGACAGGAGTATCCTGTTGTTGATGTCTTCTGTAGTCATGTCATCAATCAGCTCGATGGCTTCGAGCGTCGACTGGAACAGCTTCTCATCCGCCATCGTCAGGAGAGTCTGGTATCTGCTCGTATCCTGCTGGCCTTCAAGCTTATATACCTTGTCCGCCTCTTCGATTTCGAGCGTATCGCCCTGCTTCTTCCCGAAGCCGATGCCACGGCCGATCAGCACGACTTCTTCAAATTCATCTTTCCCGATCACAACATTATTGTTCAGTGCCTTTTCAATCATTACCAAGTGAATATCCCACTTTCATCATCTGCTGTATCAAATACTATAGCAGGATCCACCTGGAATCAAGAAACACATCTGAATGAAGGCACATGTCTAATGTGCTTTCGTTGCAAAGTTGACCAGAGCCCGGATACCTGTTTCCAGACTCTTTTCAGAGAATACGATTTCGGGGCTGTGCAGTGAATAGCCGCTCTTCTCCTCGTCCTTCATCATTGTACCGATGCGGAATGCGGCGCCGACATAGTCCTGCATGTAGAATGCAAAGTCCTCCGACCCCATGGATGGCTCCTTGAGTTCATGGAATTTCACATCGTCTCCACTGTTGATGAAATCGTCCACGAGTTCCGGGTTGTTGATGACCGGCGGGCAGTATCGACTGAATTCAACATGGCATCCGGCATCCGCCATCTTCATCAGTCCACTCGTATAGTTCTCGATCATGTCCTGCGCCAGTTCCAGGGACTTCTCCGAGAAGCTCCGGATGGTACCGCCAAAATTGCATTCATCCGGGATGACATTGTTCTTCTCTCCGGCATGGATCTGGCCGACGGTGATGACGACGGGTGTCGCCGGATTGTTGAAGCGCGATGCGACACCTTGCATGAACTGGATGATGTTCGTCGCAAGATACACCGGGTCGGCCGTCTTCTCCGGATGGGCCGCATGCCCGCCCTTCACTTTCAGCTTCACATCAAAGCCGATCGATCCCGCCATCATTTCTTCCTCCCTGTACCCGACGAGGCCTTCCTCAAGGTTCGGCCATGTATGATACATGATCATCTTGTCGATTGGAATCTCGAGGCGCTTGAGTTCCTGTTTGATGTACTCCGCCCCTTCCAATGTCTCTTCGGCAGGCTGGAAGATGAAGACCAGGTTATATTTCAGGTCGTCATAGAGGTCGTCTATGACCTTTGCGAAGCCGTAGATGATGCTCGTATGGATATCGTGACCGCATGCATGCATGACCCCTTCATTTTCAGACTTGAAAGCGAGGTCCGTCTGCTCGGTGATCGGCAATGCGTCCATATCCGCACGTACACCGATGTATTCATAGCTCGGATCCTTCTCGAGCATACCGATCAGTCCGGTCTTCTCGGACAGGTCGTAGAATTTGATGCGTGTATCTTCAAGTCCATGAGCGACAAGCTTCGTCGTCTCGAATTCCTTGAAGCTGAGCTCCGGCTCCTGGTGAAGCCGCCTTCTGAAATTGATGACATGTTTCATATGCTTATCGATTGCATCATCTTTTGCACTCATTTAAAATCCACCTTCTCCATTTATTTTTTCGTTCTTAATAATACAGGTTTCATATAATGTTTAGCCGATTCAGATGTGCTTAAACGCCCCTCCCCCGATTTAAACGAGCCCGGCTTCCCAAACATTTGTAATATGGGGGAGAAAAGAGGTATACTATTTTTCAAGGAGTGATGATATGGATTATTCGATCTGTCCTAAATTTGAAAATGCCATGGGCGTTCTCGGCCAGAGGTGGACAGGACTCATCATCCATCAGCTAATGGATGGACCCAAACGTTTCTGCAACCTTGAATCGTCCATGGGCGTCAGCGGCCGTGTCCTCTCGGAGCGTTTGAAAACACTCGAGAAAGAAGGCATCGTCAAGCGTGAAGTCTACCCGGAAACCCCGGTCAGAATAGAGTATATGCTTACCGACAAAGGCAAGGCAATGGAGCCTTTCATGAATGAACTGCAGAAATGGGCGGAGGAATGGTTGGACGTTCCCCAGAATGTCTGATGCCCAAGCAGAAAGCAGCGTATGCCCGTTTGGGCATACGCTGCTTTTTTATGGCCATAGGCCGAATATATTCCAGAACGTGAAAGCGACAAGAATTGTGGCAATGGCGCTGATGATAGTGATGACGATGCCTGGCTTCACAAGGTCCTTCTGCCTGATGCGCCCTTCATTATAGATGATGACATTGGGCATCGACTGGATGGCCAGTATGAAGCCGAACAGCAGGGTGATGGCGGTGACGAAAGTCATCATGACCGGGTTGAGTCCCACCTCCACCGAGATTGTGATGATGATCGGCACCAGCGTCACGACGGCAGTCGATATATTGGTGACGACCATGTGGTAGAGCTGTGAGATGATGATTACCGCCACCATCGCGACCCAGGGATTCGAGAACAGCTGGACCAGCGTGTCCGTGAGCAGGGCATCGGTCAGCACATCCAGTGCACCGGATTCGGTCAAGGCATAGCCGAGTGACAACGAAGCACCAATCAGTAGGATGAGGTCGAAATTGATGTTGACGACAGCCTTCCAATTTACAAACCCCACCTTCGGCAGTGTGATCAGCACGACGGCAAGCATCGCTGGAATGACCGGATGGAAGCCATGAACGGATTCGAGCATCCACAACACAACTGTAAGAATCAGCACAGCGATGCATTTCCATTCGGCCTCGGACAGCTTCCCGAATTCCCTGTAGGCAGCTTCCATCTCCTCATGGAGCGACTCCGTATCCACCTCTTCCGGTGGATAGAACCACAGCAGGACGAACGGAATGATGATGGTCAATATCACCCATAGCGGCAGGGCATAAAGGAACCACTGGAGATAGGTGATGCTGTACTCCGTATAGGCGTTCAGCAGTTCGACGGCAAGTATGTTGCTGACGGCACCTGTGAGCACACCGACGGCACTGAGGTTGGTGGCGAAGGCGATGCCGACCATGATCAGCTTATTGTAGTTCGACGTCTCCTCCGCACCGATGCTGTCGACCACCCGTGTCGCCAATGGCAGCAGAAGCGTCGCACGCACACTGTTGGTCGGGATGAAGAAGGCGAGGAATTGTATCAGTACGAATATGCCTATGAAAAGCCCCCTTAGCGATGTACCGAGCCTATAGACGAGCCTATATGAAATCCTTTGAATCAGCGGTGTCTGACCGACACCCTGGACAAGCATGACACCTGCAACCACGAGGAAGACTGCAGGCGAGGAGAAGCCGGAGAGCATGACATCGATGTTCACCGTCTGCAGCATGACGAGCAGGACCATTATGATCATCGATGTCATCCCGAAAGGGACGGGTTCGAAAGCCCACAGTATGAGGCCGAGCAGAAGAATCGACAGCGCACTGCCCGCCGTCCAGCTGACGCCTGGAGCAATGCCGGTATAGATGAGCGAACCGATGAACATGACAGCCGCTATGAATAATATGACATTTTGTCGGGTGATGACGGAATCCGTCAAAGATTTATGACCGCTTTTCACTTGATCATCTCTTTTTCATCATTAATGATAGTCTACTGCATATTACGCGTTCTTGCCCTCATACCTGCCGTATACCATGTAGTACACCAGGGCCCCAGCTGCCACCAGCAGTACCATCGAACTGTACAGTCCGCTGTAGCCGAGGGTCGGCACCAGTGTGCCGAGAATGTATGAGCCCACGCCGAGGCCAAAATCGAGGGCAATAAAGTAGGTGGAGGTCGCAAGCCCCACGTTCTTTGCATCCGCCACCTTGATGCAGAGGGCCTGGGTGATCGACTGGAAATTCCCGTATCCGAAGCCGAGCAGTACACCGGACAGGAGCAGCATGAAGCCCGAAGCCGTCTGGCCGAGCGTCAGATAGCCGAGGGCCAGGACGATGAAGGCGGGATAGATGACGATGTTCGCACCCTTCTGGTCCATAAGCCGCCCGGTCACCGGCCGCGTCATGAGAATGACTATGGCATAGACAAGAAAGAAGTAGCTCGCAGCTGCGACGATATTCTGCTCTTCTGCAAATAAGGCGATGAAGGAAAGCACCGTCGAATACGTCATGCAGATGATCAGCACCACAATGCCGATCGGCATGGCATTCTTGTCGATCCATTCGAATTTCGGTTTCGGCTCTTTCGACAGGTCGATTGTCGTATTATCGGTCTTGATGAAGATGGTGAACACACTGGCGAGCAGAACGAGTGTGAACACGATCAGAAACAGCATATGATAGGTGATGTGCTGCAGCAGGAAGAAAGCCATGAAAGGCCCGAGGGCCGTCGCCATGACAAAGCTCAGGCTGAAGTAGCTGATGCCCTCCCCCCTGCGCGATCTTGGCAGGGCCAGCGCTGCAATCGTACCCACTGCGGTCGTCGCAACCCCGTTGGCCAGCCCGTTGAAGAACCGGACGATCAGCAGCAGCTGAAGATTGCCGGCGACGAAATATAGCCCGTAGGTGATGATGAACATGGCGGTGCCGATGTACATGATCTTCTTTGCCCCCATCAGGCTCAGCTGGTGGCCGGTCAGCACCCGTCCGACCAGCGATCCCACGATGAAGATGCCAGCGACCAGCCCTGCTGTACTGGTCGACACGCCAAACTCGTCCACTGCATAGCCGCTGATCGTGACCATGAGCAGAAACATCGCAAGCATGATGAAGAAGTTGAATATGAATACAATGATAAAATCCCTCGTCCAGAGACGTTCTCTATCCATTTGATCATTCCTTAATATGTAAGACTCTTTGAATATGATTAGTGATATCATAACATAATTGAATTGTCTGCAAGCGCAGAAAAATACCGGCTCGAGGAGCCGGTATGCCACTTATGAGTATATTTTGTTCTGTACCGCAAATTTATGTGCTGCACGGGCAACTTCGCGCCCTTCCTTGATCGCCCACACAACAAGGCTCTGTCCGCGCCTTGCATCTCCTGCAGCGAAGACCTTCCGCCTGTTCGTCTTGTAGTCGCTGTCGTCGGCTGCAATCTTATTATGCGTCATCTGCAGCTGGAAGGCTTTCGGCAATTCGCTCTCCACCCCTTCAAAACCAATGGATAGGAGCACAAGATCTGCCTTGAAATAGCGTTCCTGGTCTTCCATGGTGATATCATTCAGAGGCTGCTGGCTGAGCACCTGTGTATTGATCCCTTTCAGGTCGCCGACGAAGTCCACATCATATGCCATCGTCTGAACACCGTAGGCACGCGGTTCCTGACCGAAAGCGCCCTCGTATTCGGCATGGGCATAATCCAGCTTGAACACCTGCTTCTGGAGCGGCCAGAACGGGTTGCCATCCACCTTGTCCGGCAGACGGTCGTATTTGTTCAGCTGGAAGACGGATTTGCACCCTTCCCTCAAGGACATCGCTACACAGTCGGCCCCGGTATCCCCGCCGCCAATGACGATGACATGCTTATCCTTTGCCGTGATGCTCGGTTCTTCGATTTCGCCGAACTGGTACTGTGTCTGTTCAGTCAGATAATCCATCGCGAACTGGATATCCTTGCTCTGTCTGCCTTCAAGCTTCAAGTCCCTCTGCTTGCGTGCGCCAGTCGCAACGATGATCGCATCGTATTTTTCATCAAGTTCTTCATACGTCACATCTTTACCTACATTGACATCACAGATGAAATTCACACCTGCCGCCTCCATCAGTTCCACCCTGCGTTCCACGACAGCCTTATCCAGCTTCATGTTTGGAATGCCGTACCTGAGCAGGCCGCCGGGCTTGATGTCCCTTTCATAGATATCGACATTATGCCCCCATGAGTTCAGTTCATCTGCTGCAGTCAGACCGGCAGGTCCGCTGCCGATGATAGCTATGCGTGTATCCAGCCTGTGGTTCGGTGTCCTCGGCTCGACCCAGCCCTGTTCGAAGGCTTCATCGATGATTGTGCGCTCAATCCCCTTGATTGCGACCGGATCATTGTTGATGGAGAGCACACACGAAGATTCACACGGTGCCGGACATACATTCCCCGTGAACTCAGGAAAGTTGTTCGTTTCGGAAAGGCGCCTGTAGGCCTCCTTGAACTGCCCTTTATAGACAAGGTCGTTCCATTCCGGAATATAGTTGCCGATCGGACAGCCGACGGTCTCCTTACCTACACCGACACCCGTCTGGCAGAATGGTGTGCCGCATTCCATGCAGCGCGCGCCCTGCTCCTGTGCATCTTCGTTGCAGAAGCGATGCTGGAACGCCTCATAATTCGAAACTCTTGCTTTCAGATCTTCTTCCGACTGAGACTTTCTCTGATGTTTCATAAATCCTTTGAACTCACCCATCTCACATCGCTCCTTCCTAGAATATATTCATCTTCTCAAGTTCTTTGTCTTCAACCGTCAGTTCCCCATTGAACGCCTTCAGTTCGGCATCCTTCAAGGAATGGCTGTTCTCGAGGCCATACCTGATCCTCTGCTGCATCTTCCTGTATTCGACAGGGATGACTTTGATGACCTCAATTTCACCGGATTCGATCTTTCCGATCGCGTCCTGGGCCCTCTGGCTGCCCGTGAAGTACTGGTGTCCGTAGAGCAGGTGCTTCACCTTATCCATTTCTTCACCATCTTCAACGAGACCGACTTCGATCATTTCGTGGTTCATGTTGACCTGATTTTCGATGACCGACTTCTCATTTATGATATATGCAATACCCCCGCTCATGCCTGCAGCGAAATTCTTCCCGATATCCCCGATGATTACTACGCGTCCGCCTGTCATATACTCGAGACCGTGGTCGCCAATACCTTCAACGACCACTTCCGCGCCACTATTCCTGACGCCGAAACGTTCTCCGGCAACACCATTGATGAACACCTGGCCCTTGATGGCACCATACAGGCAGACATTGCCGGCGATGATGTCACGGCTCCTTTCCTCGACCGGCGCCTGGACGACAATGCGTCCGCCGGATATCCCCTTGCCGACATAGTCGTTCAAGTCACCCACATGATGCATCGTCAAACCTTGCGGAATGAAGGCACCATAGCTCTGGCCGCCATGGCCGAATGTATTGACCTTGTATGTGTCATGATCGAGCGCCTCCATGCCCCGGGTGTTCGTGATCAGGCTGCCGAGCTGTGTACCGATGTTCCTGTGCCTGTTCTTGACATGGTAGGCTGCTTCGTGCGATTCTCCCGCTTCTACCTTCTCCTTGAAGTCGGGCAGAAGGTTGAGGTCGTCAAGAGACCATTCGAATGGGTGTTGCTGCACGTCGACTTTCCTTCTGTCCCCATCGATAGGCGTCAGTATCGGTGACAGGTCCAGCTCACCAAGATGATGGTTCGCCGTCTTCTCCTTGTCCACTTCCAGGTGCTCCACGGCACCGACGAGGTCATCCATGGATTTCAGGCCGAGTTCCGCCAGTATTTCCCGGATGTCTTCAGCAATGAAGTGCATGAAGTTGACGACATGTTCCGCTTTTCCGGTATACAGCTTACGCAGATCACCATTCTGTGTGGCGATGCCCACCGGGCACGTATCCTTATGACACACACGCATCATGACACAGCCGAGTACGACAAGCGGTGCTGTCGCGAACGCGAACTCCTCGGCACCGAGTGCACATGCGATAGCAACATCCCTGCCCGTCATGAGCTTGCCATCCGTCTCGAGTGTAACCCTGGATCTCAGGCCATTGAGCTGCAGCGTCTGATGCGCTTCCGTCAGTCCGAGTTCCCAAGGCAGACCGGCGTGCTGGATGCTTGTCAGCGGTGATGCACCTGTCCCGCCATCGAACCCGCTGATGACAATTTTATCTGCATAGGCTTTCGCAACACCCGCAGCAATCGTTCCGACACCATTTTTGGCAACCAGCTTTACGGAAATATCCGCTTCCTTGTTGGCATTCTTAAGGTCATGTATCAGCTGTGCCAAGTCCTCGATGGAATAGATGTCGTGGTGCGGCGGTGGTGAAATGAGTCCGACACCCGGCGTCGAGTTCCTGATCTCAGCCACCCAAGGATAGACCTTCTGCCCCGGCAGCTGTCCACCTTCACCCGGCTTCGCACCCTGTGCCACCTTGATCTGGATCTCCTTCGCACTGTTCAGGTATTCGCTGTTCACACCGAATCGGCCGGAGGCCACCTGCTTGATGGCACTGTTCAGATTCCTGCCGTCCGCTTTCGGCTCAAACCGTTCCGGATTCTCTCCACCTTCACCACTGTTGCTGCGTCCACCGATCTGGTTCATCGCTTCTGCAAGTGTCTCATGGGCTTCCTGAGACAAGGAACCGAAACTCATGGCACCCGTCTTGAAGCGCTTGACGATTTCCTCCTTCGGTTCCACCTGATCGATCGGAATCGGTCTTCGGGACTTGAATTTCAACAGATGGCGGATGCTGGAATGATGGCTTTCATGCATGTTTTCCCTGTACTCCTCATATGCCTGCTTGTCATTCGTCCGACATGCCGCCTGGAGCAGACGGATGGAATTCGGGTTGATGACATGGTCCTCCCCCTGCTGACGCCATTGGAATCTGGTTCCGGACTCCAGGTATTCCAGCCTCCTGTCCTGCATCTTTTTATTCCTGTAATCGATATCCTCAATTGACAGCCCACCGATCTTCGAGACGGCACCGCCAAAGTACTGGTCCATGACAGACTTTCCGATACCTACGGCTTCGAATACCTGGGCACCATGGTAACTCTGTACAGTTGAGATGCCCATCTTTGCCATGACCTTGATGAGTCCCTCGGTCAACGCCTTGTTGTAGTCGCCGACCACCGTTTCGTCCCCTTCCGATACGGAGATGAGCGTTTCCTGTGCAATATACGGATAGACCGCATTGGCACCAAAACCGATCAGCGTCGCCACATGGTGGACTTCGCGCACTTCCGCCGTCTTCACGACGATGCTCGTGAGTGTACGGCGTTCGTGGCCGATCAGTGCCTGATGCACCGCACTTGTCGCAAGAAGCGAAGGAATGGCGTACCTTTCCTCGTCCTCAAGAATAAGTGCATCAGTCAGTACGAGCACACCGTGCTTTTTAGCCAGTTCTGCAGCCTGATGCTGTATGTGGGACAGTGCATCCTTCAATGCGCCTGTATATGTGATGTCGATTTCAGCTATACCGAGCCTTTTTACATCTTCACGCGCAAGCACCCGTCCGTCGATGACAGGAAGCTCCAACTGTACACGATCGACCGCCTTGACTCCCGGATCGAGCAGATGCCCTTCCCTGCCGAGGTATGTGATTTCGCTCGTAACGATCTTCTCACGATAGGAATCGAGCGGCGGATTGGTGACCTGTGCAAAATGCTGCTTGAAATAATCGAACAACAGTTTTGAATGACTCGACAGGAAGGCGAGCGGCTGGTCGAAGCCCATCGCTCCGATCGGGTCCTTCACCTGCGAAGTCAAAGGTTTCATGTATTTCTCTATATCTTCCTTCGTATATCCGAAGCGCACCAGTACATTGTGCAGCATATCCTTGTCCACCGGACTGCGTTTGAATGGCGCCGTTTCCACCTTCTCACTGCGCTTTTGGGACATCCATTCACTGTATGGCTTCGATGTTGCGATGCCGTGCTTCAGCTCATCGTTCTCGATGATCTTCGACTGGTCGAAATCGACAAGCAGCAGCTTACCCGGGCTGAGCTGACCCTTATAGAGGATTTCAGACTCTTCCACATCAACGACGCCCACTTCAGAGGAATAGATGATTTCATTGCTTTTCGTCACATAATATCGTCCAGGACGCAGACCGTTGCGGTCCGTCAACGCTCCAAGCTTATGGTTGTCGCAGAAGCTGATCATCGTCGGCCCATCCCATGGCTCCATGAGATAACTGTAGAATTCATAGAAGTCCTTGATGACCGGGTTATCGTAGTCCTGATACTTCCATGGTTCGGGAATCATGATCATCGCTGCCTGTTCAGGCGGCATGGAGAGGCTCAGGAACTCCATGACATTATCGACGATGGCGGAGTCACTACCTGATTCGTCAATGATCGCTTCGACCCTTCGGCCCCTCTCACCGAACGTATCCACCAGCCACTGCTTCGTACGCGCCTTCATCCAGTTCGAGTTGCCTTTGATGGTGTTGATTTCACCATTGTGCATCAGGAGACGGTTCGGATGGGCTCTTGCCCAGCTTGGGAATGTATTCGTGCTGAAGCGGGAGTGGACCGAACCGAACTTCGATACATAGCGCGGATCGCTGAGATCCATGTAGAACTGCCTGATCTGATCAGAACGCAGCCAGCCTTTATAGACGATCGTCTCATTGGAGAAGGAAGCGACATAATGTTCGACATCTACCGCTTCAAGCGCCTGCTCGATCATCTTCCTCATGAAATAGAGGTCGAGGGCATCACTGCAGTCCGTAATCACCTGCAAAAATTGTGGCAGCGTCTCCCGGACATTATCGGCCAGGGCGCCTTCGTCGACCGGAAGTTCCCTGAAGGTGATTACATTGAACCCTTCAGCCTCCACCGTCTGCTGCACAACTTCCCTGAAAGTTTCAAGAGATGCCTGATTATCAATCAGGTACATCCCGACAGAGTATTGACCGAATTCCGGCAGTTCTTCCACTTCCTCCTGCAGAAGTGCATGCGGAATTTCAGTCATGATACCAGCGCCGTCACCAGTGATGCCGTCAGCACCGACACCTCCTCGATGATCTAATCTCTCGAGCATTTTAAGAGATTTGATGACAATTCCATGGGAGCGCACATTATCCATGTTGGCATAGAATCCGATGCCACATGCATCATGCTCGTTCATGAAATGATATAAACCTTCTTGTTTGATTGGCTGATACAAACTCATATCAGGTCACCTCTTTTTCAGAATATTTGAGTAAGTATATACTATCATTAAATACACCTATACAATCAATATATCAATGATATAATATTAATATCAGAATTAGATTGATGGTGAAAAGTATGGAGATCAAACAACTGAAATACTTCATCGAGACCGCCAGACAGGAGCATATGACAGAAGCCGCCCTGTCCCTGAACGTCGCGCAGTCGGCACTTTCACGGCAGATCGGCCTGCTTGAGGAAGACCTCGGGGTCAAACTGTTCAAAAGGGTCGGCCGCAACATAAAATTGACGGATGAAGGGAAAATTTTTTTCGAAGATGCATTGACCATCATCGAATCGGTGGAGAAATCGAGGGAGAAGCTCAATGAGGAAGTCATCCAGAAAAGACATACGCTGAACATCCACCTCACCCGTTCCGACATGACATCCAAAGTGCTCCAGTCCCTGAACCAATTCCTGAGGCAGGAGACGGACATCGAGTTCAACATCCATACACTGGATGAATCGGTCATTGAAGACAGGCTCATGGACGAAACACTCGATATCGTCATATCGGCCCAAAGATCTGAAGATCCGCTCATACAGAGTGCTTTGCTCTTCGAACAGAACTATCATTATGTATTCCGTGAAAGCAACAGGATACAACTGCCGGTCCAGGCTTCCCTGAATGAACTCGAGGAGTTCCCCCTCATAACATTCCAGCCTGTATTCGACATCAGCCAGATGTTCAAAAGGCAGAACATCGGGATATATCAGGACATGACCATCATCCAGCATCTCCTGATCGAGCATGCACATGTGGCGATACTCACCCATGAAGAGGCCAAGCAGCTCACATACAGTTATCCGAAGTTCACCGTCCACAGCCTCAACCATCTCAACATCAAACATCCCATGTATGTCAGCATGCGCAAGGATAATCAGAAACCCTTCGTCAAGAAATGGTACAGCCATCTGCGCCAGACATTCAGCCCCCTTTTCAACCCCTACTCGGATTAACTTCCCGTAGAACGGGGTAGAAGGAATACAGTTATCAAATAGGAGGGAATTTCATGAACAGGGAAGAATTCAAAAATACATTGAAAGAAATTCTGGACAATAATAATATCGGTACGATGGCAACAATCCGCGACAACAAGCCGATGAGCCGTTACATGTACTTCTATAACGATGGCCTGACGCTCTATACGTACACGAGGAAAGATACGTACAAGATCGACGATCTGGAGGAAAACCCATATGCCCACATTCTTCTTGGATATGAAGAAAGGGAGGACAAGGGTGAGAGTTATGTCGAAATCCTCGGTAAGGCCAGCCTGCCTGAAGAAGTGACCCCTGATGTCGACGAAATGCTCGCCAAGCTCGGCAACCTCTATCAGAAGTTGAAAGGCGAGGACGACCTCCAGGCGATAAAGATCGACATCGAAACGGTACGGATCATGAACGATGAGGATGCGGAACCTAAGACTGTAGAACTATAGAAGCAAACCAAAAAGCCTGCTCTTTAAATGAGCAGGCTTTTTTGATTCCGGCCATCATTTTTCTAGATGATTCCCTGTATCCTGAGCACCACTTCTGCAATCAGAGCCGAACCGAGGAATGTGCCGATGAATACCAGGATAGCAACGACAAGGGAGCGCCACCCCATATCCTTGAAGTCCGTCCAGTTCCGACCGATTGATATACCTGCGTATGCCAGGATCGGTGTGGTAATGGCAAGCAATTCCACTTGACTCGTCCACTGCACCACATAATCCGAGCCAGGAAACCAGGGGACGGATACAAGGATTCCGATCAGGGCGATGTAACCGACCGCCGGTATATTGACAGGTATATATTCTTCCATGATCATGCCAATCAATGCTATGGCGATGAGGACGAGGATACCCGGGACAGCCGCCCATGAATAGATGTCGTAGCCTATCATGTTTCCGACTAAGGTCACACCGGCAAATATCAGAAGTATCAGTGTCCAGTCTATTATTTTCTTCATCCCTCTATTCTCCTCCGGCTTCATTTTTATTCATTAGGGCATAGATTTTATTTGCTAACGGCAATCCGATGAACATGCTGACATAAAGTCCCGTTGCCAGTGAAATCAGGTTGCTGGCCCCCGCCAACGCAATGATTTGAGATTCAAGATCGGGATAGGCTGCGATGAGCGTCCCGCTTCCAGCTGCCATCATACTGCCGCTTCCGACTCCTGAAGCGAGAGCAAAGGATAACGGATGTATCGGCGTCAGTGTAGCCAGCAACCCGGCGATGAGTCCAAGGAATATCGCACCGAAGACGGTACCGAAAATATACATCGTCATGACCCCTCTGCCCTCCGGGGAGTTGAAACCATACCTGTCCATGATCAGACCCACATTCGGCTCCCTGCCGATCGAGTGGGCCATCCCCACGCTCTCACGCTTCATTCCAAGCCATATCGCTACAGGCAGTGCCAGCAATATGGTCCCCAGATTGCCGAGCTCCTGCAGAAGGAGCGCCGGGCCGACCGCAAGCAGCTCCTGTATCTGTGGGCCGATGACCACACCGATTTTTGCTATCAGAACACCCACTCCCATCACTATGAGTGGTTCGGCATTCTTCGACTGCTTTTTTGAAACGACAGGTGTGAAATAAAGCCCGAAGCCTATGACCAGGGCATACAGCATCGGCAGCAACAGTATGGCTCCCGGACCTACAGGTATCGAGATCTGTCCGATCAGTTCAGTAAACATTACGATGACCAGCACAACCACGTGCAGACGCCAATCTTTAAGAATTGCTTTCAGTTCCACTTTTTCACTCATGTCATATCCCCTCTTCCGCTATTATGAAAGCGGCCTACAAAACTGCCGTTCATTAATCTGAATATTACCACAAGTAAAACCGGGCCACAATTTGGTTGAAAATAAAAAGGGCGACCATGACAGTCACCCCTTCATCATTATTTTTCCCTCAGCCTTCTGATCAGCTCTTCAGTGACTTCTCCTGTCTTCTTGTCGCCGCCGACATCGGGTGTCAGGAAGCCGTCTGCCGTTACACGCTCCATCGTGTCGAGCAGGAGGGTCCCCATCTCCCCCTCACCATGATGATCAAGCAGCATCTTGGCTGTCCAGAGCTGTCCGATCGGGTTGGCAATGCCTTTGCCTACAATATCAGGTGCCGACCCATGTACAGGTTCAAACATGGATGGATGCTTCCCGTTCAGATTGAGGTTCGCAGATGGCGCGATACCGATGCTCCCCATGATTGCAGCACCGATGTCGGTCAGCACATCGCCGAACAGGTTGCTCGCAACGATGACATCGTAGCGCTCTGGATGCGTGACGAATGTCGCAGCCAACGCATCAATGTGCTGGGAGGCGGTTTCAATGCCCCTATGCTTTTGTGCCGTCTCCTTGAAGACTTCATCCCAGAATGGCATGGAGTGGAAGATCCCATTGGATTTCGTTGCACTGGTCACATGCTGACGTCTCGATTTCGCAAGCTCGAACGCATGCTCCATCGCCTGTTTTGTCGCACGTCTCGAGAAGACATTGTTCTGTATGGCGATTTCATTTTCACCCTGGTACATCCGCCCGCCGACGGAACTGTATTCGCCTTCACTGTTCTCACGCACGACTACAAGGTCGAAGTCCTTTGGATTCAGCAAGGGGGACCGGATGCCTTCAAATACTTTTGCGGGACGTACATTGATTTCAAGTTCAAACTCCCGTCTGATCTTGAGCAGCAGCCCCCATAGGGAAATATGGTCCGGCACTTTTGAAATGTCGCCGACGGCTCCCAGAAAGACACTGTCCGACTGCCCGAGCCGCTCCAGCCCATCTTCAGCCATCATGGCACCATGCTCCAGATAATAGTCACATCCATAGTCGAAATGTTCATATTCAAACGACAGCCCACCATGCAGTTCTGCAATGGTATCCAAAACCTTCAGTGCGTGCGGGACGACTTCTGTTCCAATGCCGTCACCCGGCACTACAGCAAGTTTTATCTTCTTCATAATTTCCTCCTGTTTGTCTATGTTGGATTATGGCCAGAAACCGATCCATCTCCAATAAGTATACGCGATGACGATCATGATTGCGATGCTCGCAAGCGTCAGCCACAGGCCCGGCCATAGAAAATCCTTCTGGCTGACCCTGCCTGTACTGTGCACCACAACATTCGGCATTGTTTCCACTATGAGAAGAAATCCAAGCAGCATTGAGATAGCTGAAGCAAGGACGATGACTACCGGATCCACACCAGACTGTACGGAGAGGCTGATCAGAACAGGCATGAGGGTGATGACGGCCGTGGATACATTGGTGACCCCCAAATGATAGATCTGGGACACGATGATGGTGATGGGGATGGCTAGCCATGGATTGCTGAAGACATCGAGAACAAATTGTGGTGATACCAGCACTTCCAAAAGGTCGATGGCTCCGGACTCTATCAATGAATATCCCAAGGAGAGTGTAGCCCCGATCAGCAGCACCATCCCGAAGTTGATGTCGAGCATACGTTTCCAGGCGGCAAACCCCGTCACCGGCAGCGCCATCAATATGACCGCAAGCAGTGCCCCGAATGTCGGATGATATCCGTGCCAGGACTCGGTGAACCAGATCAGTATCGTGAGCACCAGTATTCCGATACATTTCTTTTCATCAATCGACAGAGTGCCCAGCTCTTCATATTTGCTTTTCATTTCAACTTGAAGTTTGTCGAATGAGTATGATTCCGGTGGATAGCATTTCCATACGATGTACATCGTCGCCAGGACGAGCAGCAACCACATTGGTGCAGCATATATGAACCATTGAAGATAGGATATCGACACACCTTCATACAGCCTGAGTATTTCAACCGCCAGAATGTTCCCTATTGCCGCTGTAAGCACCACCGCGCCACTGACATTCCCTCCGAAAGCGGCACCGATATACATCAGCTTATTGAAGTTGGACCTTTCGTCCACGCCGGTCTCCTCTATAATATTGCTCAATATCGGAAGCATCAGGGAGGCCCGGACAGCCGTGGCGGGAATGAAGAAGGCCTGCACCTGCATCAGGATGAAGAAGCCGATATAGATGCCCTTGGCCGACTTTCCCATGAGTGAGAGCAGAAAGTAGGTCATCCGCTTTACGAGCAGCGTCTGGTTCACCCCTACTGCCATCATCATGCCGCCGATGATGAGGAAGACGGCCGGAGAGGCGAAACCGCTCAGGATTATATCCATCTCGACAGGCTTCATCACGATGAGCAGGACGATGATGACGATTGAGGTCAGTTCGATTGGGATGGGTGCAAATGCCCATAGCACAAGACCGAACACCATGATGGCGATTGTACTCCTGGCCGGCCAGGAAACTGTGTCGGGCAGAAATATGAGCACAGCTATGAACAACAGTATGGCTGAAGAGAATACGGCTGCCTGCCCCCATCTTACCCCATTGGTATGCTTATGTTTTTCCGCCATCTCATCGATCCTCCATAAGGCATTTTGCGATATAAAGAAATGCAGCACCGCAATATCGTCTGTTCTGAGCTCAAGTATATATAAAAAGGCTTTGCCAAAGCAAAGCCTTTTTATTCATCTTCTACCATTATATAGGTTGTTAAAATCAGCACAGGTATACCAACGGGTAGTTTCACTTCTATTCCAAATCAAGGCCCTGGGCAGTCTGCTCCCTTATTTCCTTCAATAGGCCGCTGTCTTCTATCAACGAGTGGCCGTATGAAGGAATCATTTCCTTAATCTTCGGCTCCCATTTATCCATATACTGCGGGAAGTTCCTTTCGAAAACCTCGAGCGCAACGGATACGGATGTAGAAGCGCCTGGGGATTCCCCCAGCATGGCCATGACGGAATTATCTTCGGAATGGACCACTTCGGTTCCAAATTGAATGAACCCTTTCCCATACTCTTCAGTATCTTTGATCACCTGCACACGTTTTCCAGCTATGATCAGATCCCAATCCTCGTCTTTTGCTTCAGGCACGAACTTCCTCAGTTCTTTCATCCGGTCCGCCTTATCCATCATGACCTGCTGAATGGAATACTTTACGAGCGGAACGTTCTTGATGCCTGCAGACAGCATGGTCAGTAGGTTGCTCGGATTAATGGATCTGAAAAGGTCCAGATTAGACCCATTCTTCAGGAATTTAGGCCCTATGGCCGCAAAGGGACCGAACAATAGACTCTGATCACCTTGGATATACCGCCGATCCAAATGCGGCACGGTCATCGGAGGTGTATTTGGCGGCTCCTTCCCATAAACTTTGGCTCCGTGCTGCTTTACTATTTCCGGGTTCGTACACACCAGAAATGCACCGCTTATCGGGAAGCCGCCGAGGTTTCTGCTCTCAGGGATTTTTGTCTTCTGCAGCATCGGTATGGCATTGCCTCCAGCACCAATGAAGAGATAATCTGCTACATGGTATTCAACTTTATCCGTTTCAAGATTACGGACCTTGACGCCCCATTTACCATCTCTTCTCCTTTCGAAATCGAGCACCTCATGATTGTAATGCACTTCTGCATTGTCATGTTCACTGATGCTTTTCATCATCTTTCGTGTGAGTTCCCCGAAATTGACATCCGTTCCCGTGTCCATCTTACTCGCAGCAACAGGCTCTTCTGATGTACGCCCTTTGGTCATCAGTGGAATCCATTTTTCCATTTCATTGAGGTCTTCTGTATACTCCATGCCTTCAAACATCGGTAATGGGGATAAAGCCTCGTATCTTTTCCTCAGGAAATTCACATTATCCGCACCCTGTACAAAACTGATGTGCGGTAACGGACGGATGAATTCCTCTGGATTCTGTATCTTTTCATTTTTGACCAGGTAGGACCAGAATTGCTTGGAAACTTCAAATTGCTCATTTATTTCCTTTGCCTTTTCAATGTCTATCGATCCGTCTTCCTGTTCAACTGTATAATTCAGTTCACATAACGCAGCATGGCCTGTCCCTGCATTATTCCTTTCGTTCGAGCTTTCTATTGCCGGTTGATCCAACCTTTCAAAAAGCTTAATATTCCAATCCGGCTCTATATTCTTCAAAAATGAACCAAAAGTACTGCTCAAAATACCCGCACCGATCAAAATGATTCTTTTCGGCTCTGTGTTATCCATTTTACAGCCACCTTTCCAATTTAATTGATTTATTTTAATGATAATTATCTTCTAATTTGTCTCTGTCCGCTTCTGGGCACGTAAAATCATCGTGAATATGGTTATCAATATGGCGATGATGAGGAAGAGCCCTATATTCAATCCAAGACCGTTCACCCATACATACCCGACAGCACCTGCAAGCACAAGATAGAATGTTGTCGGGATGAGAAGACGGGAAATCAGTGTACCCTCTTTGCCGATAAGGCCGGCAGCTGCACTGGCTGCCACGACATTATGCACACATATCATGTTCCCAGCCGCACCTCCAACCGCTTGTAGTGCAACGATATAGAGCGGGTTTGCTCCAATCTCGTCGGCCACTCCGAACTGGAAGAGACCGAACATCATGTTGCTGACCGTGTTGCTGCCGGCGGCAAAGGCACCCATTGCCCCGATTGCTGGAGAAATCAACGGCCAGCTGTCACCGAACAGGTTTGCGGCGCCCTGAGCGAGTACGAGCGGCATCGAATCGAAACCTGCATCATTGATGCCTGAATTGATGAATACCTGTACAAGGGGGACGGAAACGATCAATGCAGCCATCGCAGCAAGTATCGTCCTGCCTGACAGCCTGAACGCATTGGCCATCCCCTTTCCATCGACCTTGTGCAGCCAACCCGTAAATACCGCCACTACGATGAAGACTACCCCGGGGATCATGAACGGGGTGAAGCTATGATTGATTCCGGTTCCAAAAATATCTTCAAAGGCGACCACCCATCCTGAAACAAGCGGCTTCAGCCCCAATGCCTCCACACGTGTGACGACGAGCAGGATTGCGACCAGAACATAAGGCAGCCAGGCTTTGACCATCGAAATCTCTTTGGCCGGCCCCATTTCTGCAGAAATATCACTGAACCAGGATTTCTGCCATGTTTCCCGAGGCTCGAAGTCGAATGTCTGCTTCGGCATGAGGAAGCCTTTCTTCGCCAGAGGGATGACGATCGCCATGCCGACGAGTCCACCGAGCAGCGACGGGAACTCAGGTCCCAGGAAATTGGCTACAAGTGTAAACGGAATGACGAAGGCCAGACCTGCGAAGATGGCAAACGGCCATACGGCGAAACCTTCCCTGAAGCTTCTGTTCCTGCCGAAGAATTTTGTCAGCATGGCCGACATGAGCAGTGGAATGAATAATCCGACGAGGGCATGGAATATCGAGACCTGGCCGCCCACATCAAAGATGAAGCGCGACATTTCCTGACCCGTTCCTCCCAGGTAGCTGTCCACCACCGGCTGGTTCTCAAGGCTTGTATTCACCCCGACAAGGATCGGCGTTCCCACCGCACCGTATGAAACCGGAGTGGATTGGAGCATCAGTGCAATCATTACCGCAGCAAGTGCGGGAAAGCCGAGGGCAATCAGAAGCGGTCCGACGATCGTCGCCGGTGCGCCCCATCCTGCAGCCCCTTCAAGAAAAGTTCCGAAGAGCCAGGCTACAATGATCGCCTGCACCCTCCTGTCCGGTGAAATGCTCGTGAATGAGGAGCGGATGGTGTCCACGGCACCACTTTCCTTCAACACATTAAGCAGCAGTACCGCACCAAATACGATGACACCGACTTCAAGCGCAGTCATGACCCCTTTCAATGCTGCGGCTGAAATGCTGACCACTCCCATCTGCCACCCGAAGTAAGCGATGAGCACGGTAATGATGAAGCTGTAGAGCATCCCCTTTTTGGCGGACCATCTCAAAACGACGAGAAAGAAGAAAATAGATAATATCGGTAAAAGGCTTAACAGAATCAGCATAAATAACCCCATCTCCCATGTTCGATTATAATCATCTAGTCATCAGATGACCATGTGTCTATTTGCTAATTCTATGAAAACGATTTCCAAATGTCAAACTTTTTTCAAAAAAAAAGAGACCTTACGGCCTCCCCTACTTATGATGTTCCAATAATACCGACTCCACACCATTGAGATGTGTGAGCATGGCTTCCTTTGCTCCTTCAATATCTTTCTTTCTGATTGCTTCGTATATTGCCTTATGTTCCTCATGAATTCTTCTGATGGATTTCTTCTCTTCATAAAGCCAGATCCTTCTTGTCTCCTTCATCGTCTCCAGCATTTTTTCCGAAACATCATCCAGCAGGTCCACAAGCATCTGGTTGCCTGTGGACTCTGCGATTGAAATATGGAATTCATAATCCGCCTGTTCCCCGAGCTCATTGTTCATGACTGCCGTCTGCATCTTCTCCAGAGCCCCATAAAGCTTCACCAGATCATTTTCATCTGCATGGGTACATGCCAGTTCAGCACATCCCACTTCAATGATTTTTCTGAGGCCCAGGAGGTTTTCGATATCCTTTCTCGTGATGATTTCGAATTCATATTCAAAGCCGAGCGGCATCCTTTCCTTTACATAGGACCCCTGTCCGTGTTTTACTTCAATGACATCCATTACCCTGAGCGTATTGAGTGCTTCCCGGACCGAAGCCGAAGATACTTGATGGGATTCGGCCATACTGCTGATCGAGGGGAGCTTGTCACCAGGGGTCAATATGCCTTTCCTAATATCTTCCATAATCAAATCTGCAATCTCTTCATGCACCTTTTTCCTTGAAATGCCCATTTGGATATACCTCTTTTACATTATTAATGTTCGTATATGATAGCACAAAACGAATGATTACAGTGATTTATCATTATATGAATATTTTGTAATGAAAATGAAATCGAAATTATCAGAAAACATATTGATTTATGTCTCGAAAATTGATAAGATGTATACAATTTTTAAATGCAGGGAGGCATTCGATATGTTGACACTCACTTTCTCAATCCTACTACTCATACTCGGTTATATGGTGTATGGAAAGATTATTGAGAGGATTTTTGTCATCGATGATAGTAACGAGACGCCGGCTTACAAAAGCGGCGACGGTGTCGACTATATTCCAATGCACCCGATCAAAGGCTGGCTGGTACAGTTACTTAACATCGCAGGGCTCGGCCCTGTGTTCGGCGCAGTGGCGGGTGCACTTTATGGACCCGTCGCACTCATTTGGATCGTAGTCGGCTGTATCTTTGCTGGCGCAGTACACGATTATTTTTCAGGAATGCTGAGCATCCGCAACAACGGCTCACAGTTTCCTGCACTTGTTGAGAAATACCTGGGAAAGAGCGTCAAGCTCTTCATCTATGTAGTTTCATTGGCACTCATGATTCTGGTTACAGCAGCCTTCACCGCTGGACCAGCTGAACTGATATCAATCAAAACAGGTGGAGTTATTCCATTCTTTGTCGCACTTGTACTTATTTTTGCGTATTTTCTACTTGCAGCAATGCTGCCGATCAACAAGATCATCGGGAAGATATACCCGATTTTCGGTGCCATACTCATCATCATGGCAGTTGCGGTATTTGGGGGACTTCTCCTGTCGGGAGCCCAGATACCGAATCTTACTTTATCCACGGCACACCCTGAGGGACTGCCTGTATGGCCACTGCTTATGGTCACCATCTCATGCGGCGCCATTTCCGGCTTCCACTCCACTCAGAGCCCGATCATCGCACGTACTGTGAGGAAGGAATCCGAAGGACGCAAAGTCTTCTTCGGGGCCATGATTGCAGAAGGCATCATCGCCCTCATCTGGGCCACTGCCGGAATGACTTTCTTCGGTGGTACAAACGGCCTTGGAGCAGCACTGGCGAACGGTGGCCCTGCCGGGGTCATCGATTCCATCTCAATCGGGTACCTTGGCACCGCCGGGGCATTCCTGGCATTCATGGGCGCCATCGTACTGCCGATCACAACCGGTGACACAGCACTCCGTTCATCCAGAATGATCCTGACAGAAGCAACAGGAAAATTCGTTAAAGTCGCAAACAGGCCAAAACTTCTCATCATGACAGCCTGCGTTGCAATTCCTTCGTTCCTGCTTGCTACAATCGACTATTCCTTCTTATGGAGGTACTTGGGATTCACAAACCAGATGGTATCAGCAACGATGCTATGGGTAGCAGCAGCCTACCTGATCAAGGAAGAGAAATTGCACTTCGTTGCAGGACTTCCTGCAATTTTCATGACTGGCGTAGTCGGAACATACTTCTTCTACGCACCGGAAACACTGAACATGAGCTATGAAGTTTCGCTCGTTCTAGGGATGATTCCGGTCATCGCAACAACAGCACTCTATGCGAGAGCTGTATACAGACAGAAAGCAAGAAGCGTTGCTGAACCCACGCATATCGGTTAACAATTAAGGAGGAATTATTATGGCACAGACATTACAGATAGAACGGGCAAATCAATTGAAGGAAAAACCGGATGTTTCCACAGTAAAATTCGGAACAGTCTTTACAGATTATATGTTCACAAACAGATATACACCGGAACACGGCTGGTCACAGCCTTCCATCGTTCCCTACCAGAACCTTGAAATCTCGCCGAGCTGCCAGGCCATCCACTATGGCCAGTCCGTATTCGAAGGACTGAAGGCATATAAGAATGGAGATGAGGTACTGCTCTTCAGACCGGACGAGAACTTCAAACGGATGAACCAGTCCCTTGCCCGCCTGTCCATGCCGGAGATCAATGAGGAAAATGCACTGAATGCACTCTACGAACTGCTGAAGGTCGAACGTGACTGGGTGCCGGGTGGTCCGGGTCAATCACTATATGTGAGGCCTTTCGTATTCGCGGATGAACCATTCCTTGGGGTCCGGCCATCTGAAACGTACCAGTTCAGCATCATCCTTTCCCCTGTAGCGAGCTACTACGGCGGACAGGCCGATCCGACCAGCATCTACGTGGAAGACGATTTCGTCCGTTCCGTACGCGGCGGCGTCGGTTCCGCCAAAGTCAGCGGCAACTATGCAGCCAGCCTGCTTGCGCAGAAGAAGGCCAATGAACTGGGATATGAACAGGTACTCTGGCTCGATGGTGTCGATCAGAAGTATGTTGAAGAAGTCGGCAGCATGAACATCTTCTTCGTACGTGATGGGGAACTTGTCACACCTAAACTTAACGGTTCCATCCTCCCTGGCATCACACGCAAATCCATCATCGAACTTGCCAAGTATAAAGGATATACCGTAAGGGAAGAGAAGATCCACATCGATGATCTTGCCAATGATCTGCACAGCGGCAGAATCACGGAAGTATTCGGTGCAGGAACAGCAGTCGTCATCTCCCCTGTCGGCAAGCTCAATATCCATGGTGTCGACCATATCGTCAATGACAACCAGGTCGGCCCGATTTCCCAGGAACTCTATGAGAACTTGACGGATATCCAATACGGTCGTGCGGAAGACCCATTCGGCTGGGTCGTAAGGCTATAGGACGCAAAAGAAGCATGTGAGCAGATCTCACATGCTTCTTTTTTATGCAATGATCCATTTATTGCTGTACGACTCTGAAATCGACACTTCCGACATTTTCATACTCCACCCTGTATGTGCCCGTCTTCAGCGGCAGAGGCAGGTTGAAGGTGCCCGAAGAGATGAAGAGCCCGGGGCTCAATTTTTCCCCTTGGGCTGCAAGGGTGCCGGCGAGCCATTTCACCGCACTGGCAGGATGGCCCAGGACTTCCGTTGACCGTCCCTCCTTGATTGCTGTCCCTTCATGGAACAGCGTGCCTTTGATATCTTCAATCGCTTTATAATCATAATGTGACGGCTCTCCATATACCACTGCGCCGTTCACTGCCCCATCGGCGATGATCTCCGTCAATGAAGTATTAGGAAACCAATCCTTATACCGGCCGTCCGGAACTTCGGCTCCTGGAGCCACCCTGCACTTCTGCATGATGGCTGCCTCATCATCTTCAGGCAATATTTCTTCATCGACCAAAAAGACCAGTTCCATTTCAAGAAGTGGAATATTGTAGTCGTTAAGGTTGATCTCCTTCTTAACCGTGCGGTCTGTCATCGCTCCGTATAGCGGAGAATCGCTGTGGAAAAGATCCTGTGTCTCCCGGCTAGTCAGACTGATCTTATAGCCTGTGAGCACTTCCCCATTCTCCTCCTTCAATTTCAGCACACCCCTCTGTACATCGTAGGCGGCCTCCTTCGATTCGATCTCAAGCACCCCCAATTCCAATGGTTCATTTGCAGCATAAGCAGTATACAGCTGTTCAACAGATGACATGAAACCCCTCCTTGACTTTATACTAAATATAACACAGCTTTCCAGAATTTTTCTGGATTGTTAATTCAATCTTTAGTTGCCGTTTACATATAATTAATATTCTTAAACCGGAATTAATATCCGGTTGCTATGATTAAAACATCATGAAAAGAAGGAGATATTCACTTATGAAAAAATGGTTTATTGCTTCACTGCTCACTTTATTTGTTCTGGCATCTGTCTTCGGTTCCAATCCGGCTACAGCTGCTGGTGGAGGTTCCGGTTCCCAAGGTGCGGATCAGGGCTCGGATACTCCAAAGAATGTAATATATCTGATTGGTGACGGAATGGGTGTTACATACAACACCGCCTACAGATACTATAAGAATGGCGGATTTTCCGAAGATATGGCCGATACCGAATTCGACCATCATCTTGTCGGACAGCAGAAGACACATCCACATGACGAAGAGGAAAACATCACAGATTCTGCCGCTTCTGCCACAGCAATGGCTACAGGCTCCAAAACATACAACAATGCCATTGCGGTCGACCACGAGCTGAATGAGCTTGAAACTGCACTCGAGGTCGCCAAAGCGTCAGACAAGTCCACAGGACTCGTCGCAACAAGTGAAATCACACATGCGACACCGGCAAGCTTCGGCGCCCATGACGAATCCAGGCACAATCACGCCGAGATCGCTGATGATTATTTTGACGAAAGAATAAATGATCAGATGAAAGTGGATGTCCTGCTTGGCGGCGGCATCGAATACTTCGACCGTGAAGACCGCAATCTGATTGAAGAATTCCAGAATGAAGGCTATGACTTCGTCAGCAATGCCCAGGAAATGCAGCAGTCACAGAACAACCAGCTGCTTGGCCTGTTCTCAGAAGGCGGCCTGCCCAAGAAATGGGATCGTACAGAAGAGACGCCTTCCCTTGAGAACATGACACAGACAGCGATTGATACTTTGAGTCAGGATGAAGAAGGTTTCTTCCTGATGGTTGAAGGCAGCCAGATCGACTGGGCCGGCCACGCCAATGACATAGCTGGTGCCATGAGCGAAATGGAAGATTTTGAAGCGGCATTCGCCGCAGCAATAGACTTTGCCGAACAGGATGGTGAAACACTCGTCGTTGCTACGGCAGACCATAATACAGGTGGATTCTCCCTCGGACTGGATGGCGAATACAACTGGAATGCAGAACCACTTCATGAAATGCACCGCACACCTGAATTCATCACCGAAGAAATACTCGAAACTGAAGATATCAAAGGTACACTGGAAGCATACATCGACTGGGCATTCACATCAGAGGAAATCGGTGCGCTGGAAGAAGCCCTGCTCCTTCCGACAGCCGACCGCTATGGGGAAATCGAAGGCATCATCAAAGGGGCCGTCGACAAGCGTACCTTCACCGGCTGGACGACAGGAGGACATACTGGTGAAGACGTCAACGTCTACGCCTATGGTCCAGGAAAGGAAAAATTCCAGGGTCTCACAGACAATATCGAACATGGCGACTTCATCAAGTCATTCATGGCACAATAATCCAATGTAATATGAAGAAAACCGGCACACTGCATGAAGCATGGCAGTGTGCCGGTTCTTATTTTCGTCTCCTTAGAATACTACCGCAAGGAATTCGAGAGCCCCTTCGCCCGTGTTGACAATGCCATGGGATTGGCCCCTGGTAATCAGGCAGAGGTCGCCAGGAACAACAGATTTGTGTGTACCATCCGCATCGATGAATTCTGCCGCACCGCTCAGTATATAATAGCCTTCCGAATCTTTCAGATGCTGGTGATAGCCGATGCTGCCGCCCTTTTCGACCACCACTTTCGCGAAGAGGTCAAGCCCGTTCACGTCATGCGGGCCCAGATGCCTGGATATGGCCACGCTGCCGCTTCCACCATGTAGATCCGTGAAGTGTTCTGCAGCTTTTGGTTTCAGTATCATGGTTTGCCTCCTCTACTCGAATAGTCCGGGCAGGAATGTTGAAAGTGGCGGGAAGAAGATGATGATTGCCACCATCACGCCCACGATGGCCAATACATGGAGGATATAGGGCAGCGTCTCCTCTATTCCCATCTTCCTGTCCGTGATGCTACACCCTGCAATCAGCGACAGTCCGACAGGCGGCGTAATGTTCGCGAGTGCAAAGTTCATGATCAGCACCATTCCGAAATGCACCGGGTCAATGCCATACTGGGTGGCAATCGGCATGAATATCGGACTCAAGAGGACAATCAGTGATGTCACTTCCGTCAAAGTTCCGAGAATCAGCAGGATGATCGACACGATGATCAGGAACATCCATGGAGATGTCGCATATTCCAGAAAGAAGTTAGAGATCATGACGGGTATCCGATTCGCCGTCAATACATATGTAAATGCATTGGCTGCCGAGATGATGATGAGGATCGTCGCAGATGTGACGGCGGAGGATACCATGATTTCCCTGTATGTCCCGAAGTTGAGTTCCCTGTATACAAGAGCAAGGATGAAACCATAGGCAACCGCTATGACAGCCGCTTCCGTCGCTGTGGCAAAGCCGCTGAAGATGCTCCCGAGGATGAATATCGGTGTGAGCAGCGGAAAGAATGCCCGCCATGCGATCATCCAGAACTCCTTGCCCTTCGGTGTTTCGACCGAAATCTCCCCATACCCCTTCTTCCTGGCGATGACAGCGACATATACAGACAGGGTCACCGTCAGCAATATGCCTGGGATGACGCCCGCTATAAACAGGTCACCGATTGAAATGTTGGCCGTAATGCCCAGGATAACCATCGTGATGCTTGGCGGAATGATGAGTCCCAGCACACCTGCAGGACCGATGATGCTTGCGATGAAGGAGTTGCTGTACTTCTCTTCCTGAAGCCGTGGCACAAGCACTGAACCGACCGCATAGGTCGTTGCTACAGTGGATCCGGATACTGCGCCGAACAGCGCCGTCGTCACGACGGTGGTGATGGCCGTCCCGCCTGTGAACCGTCCGACGATTGCACTGGATAGTGCCATCAGCCGCCTGGTCAATCCACCTTTGCCCATGATGTTGCCTGCCAGTATAAATAGCGGCAGGGCAAGATAGGAGAAACTGTCGACGCCTGCAAACATCCTCTGGATGACGATTTCAAGGGGCATGCCGATGAAAAGGAGCGCAAAGAATATGAGCAGTATGAGTACGATCATCATGATGCCGTCCCCCCTTCCTCTTCAGTCGCAGAGCCCGTCAGGTTGATTGCGATGAAGTAGATTGAAAAGAGTCCGCTTACCGGAATCGCCAGATAGGAAATGCCTACCGGCATCTGCAATGTCGAGGTCGTCTGCGACATCGCACTCATCGACAACATGAATCCGTAGTATGTCAACACCGCATAGAATATTATGATCAGTACGTTGACCAGGACGTAAAGCACCTTGCGCTGCCTTTTCTTGAACTTATTGACGAAATAGTTCACCGCCAGGTGCATCTTCTCATAGATGGCCAGGCTGCTTCCGAGGAAGGTCAGCCAGACGATGAACAGTCTGGACAACTCCTCTGTACCCGGCATCGAATAGTCGAAGAACCTGGTGATGACCTGGAGCAGGACGATGAATGTAAGTAATGTGATTGTAATGATGCACATCCATGTCAGTACTTTGACAAGAATCCTTGTAAGTCCCATTTCATTTACGCCCCTTTGTCGGATGGATCCCTATTCTTCCCATCCGGATGCTTCTCTGTATACATTCATAAGTTCTTCGCCGAAGACTTCCTCTTCCCACTGGTCATAAACCGGGAGCATCGCTTCCCTGAATGCTTCGGTATTGACATCATCATTGATCTGCATGCCATTCTCTTCCAGCTCAGTGAGGTATTCCTCTTCCATCGTGTCATTCATTTCGGCAACCTCTTCTGAAATGCTGGAAGCCTCTTCCCGGATGAGCTGCTGGTCCTCTTCTGAAATCTGATCCCACGTATCCGTTTCAACCACCATCATTACAGTGTTGTAGAAGTGGCCCGTCAATGAGAGATAGTCCTGGACTTCATAGAACTTTGCTGCATTGATGACTGACAGCGGATTCTCCTGTGCATCTAGCGCACCCTGCTGAAGGGCACCGTATACTTCACTGAAAGCCATGACAGTCGGCAGTGCGCCCACCTGTTCGAATGCATCAACCCTGAGTGCCGTTTCCGCTACACGGATATTCACACCTTCAAGGTCTTCCGGTTCGACAATCGGCTTTTCATTATTGGTGACATGCCTTGGCCCCCACTCAAGATATCCGATCTGGGTCAGCCCTTGTTCGGAGATGATATCTGCGAGCTGTTCGCCGAATTCACCCTTATATGCTTCACGTGCATGCTCGACGTCCTTCCACATATATGGAAGATCTTCGATGGCCATCTTCATATCAAGCGTCTGCATGGAACCGATCATGATGGCTCCGGCCTGCATGGAACCCACCTGGATCTGTTCAAGCATTTCCGTTTCGGACCCCAGCTGGCTGTCCGGGTAGATATCGAATTCCACGCGCCCTTCCGTCTCTTCTGCCACCGTCTCCGCCATTTCATCAATCTTGTCGGCAGCAGGTGTTCCCGGTGACAACGCATGACCCAACTGCAGCGTCACCGTCTCAGTGTTCTCGGCACTGCCGGATGACTCGCCTGACGACTCACCTTCTTCACCCGATCCTCCACATGCAGTCAACACGAACGATACACCCAATGCAGCAACCAGTCCTGAAAATTTCTTCATCATTTCCCTCTCCTTATTAAAATACGTTTTTTGCATAATTTATACAAAATATTATAACAATAATTATAATTCGTCAATATTTATTAATATTAATGTATTATTATAAATTATATTCAAATGTATGCAGAGGTTGCGTTCACATCTTTATAAAACTATAATTAGCGCTATATGCAGTTGAATAATAAAGGAGGGCTTGCATGCTGAAGATGAACCCGATAGCAGAAACACTCGAAGTCCCCGGCATCCGGGTATTCGCCAATAGAGTGGCTGAATATGAGGATGGGGTGAACCTCACCATTGGACAACCGGATTTTCCGACACCAGAAAACATCAAGGAAGCCGGCATGGCTGCCATACGTGAGAATAGAACAGGATATTCCCATAATGCAGGGCTGCCACAGCTGAGAAGCAGCGTTTCAAACTTTTTCATGGAAACATACGGCTTCAAATATACAGCTGAAGATGAAATCATTGTTACCAACGGAGCCAGTGAAGGATTGGATTCCGTGCTGAGGACGATCCTCGAGCATGGGGACGAAGTCATACTCCCCTCCCCCTCATATTCCGGCTATGAGGCATTGATCAGATTGAATGGTGGTGTACCTGTCCACCTGGACATTTCCGGTACGAATTTCAAGCCCGAGGCATCTGAAATCCAAAAATTGATTACAGAACGCACGAAGGCTATAATATTCAATCATCCATCAAACCCGACAGGCGTCTCCCTTTCACACGAGGAAACAGCGGACATCACAACCATGCTTGCACAGGAGAGCATATTCGTCATATCCGATGAAATATACAGTGAAAATACTTTCACTGGAAAACATGTCTCCTTTGGTGCCTTCGATGCTCTGCGTGGCCGACTCTTCATTATTCATGGCCTGTCGAAATCCCATGCCATGACGGGATGGCGTCTCGGTTTTGTGCTTGGGCCGGCGGACTTCATGAAGTATGTGCTCAGAGTCCATCTGAACAACTCCATCTGCGCTTCCCTCCCCAGCCAGCATGCTGCAATCGAAGCCCTCGACAACACGAGAAGCTTTCCGGGAGAAATGAACGAGAGATATATCAAACGCAGGGACTTCATTCATAAGAAGTTGAACGATATGGGATTGGAATGCGAGACACCCACCGGTGCTTTCTATATCTTCCCGAGTGTAGAGAGAACTGGACTCGATGACCTCACATTTGCTGAAAGGCTTCTGGCGGAAGAGCATGTCGCCGTTGTGCCTGGATCTACATTTTCCAAAGAAGGCAGAAACCATATAAGAATTTCGTACGCCAGTTCCATGGAGAATCTGGAAGAGGGGATGCGCCGCATGGAGCGTTTCCTCGAGAGACACCGGAAAAGTCAAGTATAGATAGAGATCCTGATCAATAAGGGAGGACCATCGATGTTCTGGAACACACAGCAGCAGCTCGAAGATCTGATATGCCAGCTGGTCTCATGGGACAGCCGGACAGGCACTGAAGGGGAACGCCACTTCCCCTTCAAACTGAAAGATGAACTGGCGAAACTCGACTACTATAAGGCGCATCCAGACCATATCGCATTGCACGATGCCGGCAGGGAGCGGAATGCGCTCACTGCCCTCTACAGGCATGATGACGCCAAAAAGACAATTGTGCTGATGAGTCATTTCGATACTGTACATACAAAGGAGTTCGGCTCCAAGAGCCACCTTGCGTTCACGCCACGTGAACTCGGCAACCGCTTCAAGGAAATTGCGGATGACTTTTCACCGGATAATAAATGGGACGCCCTCTCTGGTGAATACTTATACGGCCGCGGCACAATGGACATGAAGATGGGAATCGCACTGCACATGCATCTGATCGAGAAGGCTGCTGCAGAGGACTGGCCGATCAACCTCCTGCTCATGACCGTACCCGATGAGGAAGTGGACTCCGCCGGCATGCGTGCCGCTGTGGATCGCCTTGAATCCATCGCCGATGAAAATGGACTGGACTACTCGCTGTTCCTCAACAGTGAACCGAGCTTCACCCAGTATCCTGATGACCCGAACTACTACTTCTATTCGGGGTCCATAGGGAAAATCATGCCCTCGGCCCTCTTCTATGGTGTGGAAACACATGTGGGTGAACCATTACGGGGCCTCAACGCCCACTATATGGCATCATTCCTGAACCAGCAGATGGAATTCACGGACATTTTCTCTGAGGAGGAGTACGGTGAGAAGACGCCCCTGCCGGTTTCACTGAAATATTACGATATGAAGGAAGACTATTCCGCCCAGACATCAAACCACGTTGCTGTGCTATACAACGTATTCACGATGAAGCAGAATGCCGAAGATATCTTCAGCAAATACCATTACCTGGTTGAGCAGACGATGAACCAGTGCCAGAAGCAGTATGAAGAAATCTGCCAGCGGGAAAACATACCACCGGTCGGCAGGGTCCGCACGATGTCCTATCAGGATCTGCATGCATACCTCGTCAAAAAGTTCGGCCAGGAAAAGGTCGATGACATCATTTCCGACTACATCGGCCGGGACGACCTGGATGACCGGGAAAAATCGATGCACATCGCCAACCGCATGATCACCTACTGCAAAGAACTTGTACCGCTCGTCGTCACACTCTTTGCACCTCCATACTATCCGGCAGTCAATGCTTCGGAAGATCCGCTGGTCAGAAGCCTTTCTTCACTGACGAATGATTTCCTCGGCGAAAACTACGGCATCGAGCCGAAAGAGATCCATTACTTCAACGGCATATCCGACCTGAGCTACGTCACCTATGACAAGCATGATGACGGTTGGGAATCGTATCAGGCCAATACTCCGGTATGGGATAGAACCTACTCCATCCCATTCGAATCCATGCAGAAGCTCCAGGCACCGCTCATCAACATCGGTCCGTTCGGCAAGGATCCGCACAAGCTCACCGAACGGCTCCACAAGAAGAGTGCCTTTGAAATCACACCGAAACTGCTGGAGGCTGTAGTAAAACACTGCATCACCCACTGAAACTCCATGCCATCACGCAAAAACAGGCTATCGAGATGAACTCGATAGCCTGTTTTTTCAGGAAAATTCCACTTCCACTTCTCCCAAACCGTCAAAAGTCGCCTTGAAAGTATCGCCACTTTCGACATCTACGGCTTTTGTCAGGGCACCGGCGAGCACGACTTCTCCTGCCTTGAGCGTAATGTCGTACTGATGCAGGGCTCTGGCCAGCCAGACAACCGCTTCAAGAGGATCTCCAAGTACTGCGGATCCATAGCCTTCATCAAGTTTCTCACCGTTCTTGAACACTTCCATTTTGACGGATGGAAGGTCTATGTTCTCAAGCTTGACCTGCTCTTTTCCAAAGACTGCACCGGCTGAAGAGCCGTTATCTGCAACTGTATCTTCGAATTTGATCTTCCAGTCCCGGATACGGCTGTCTATGATTTCTGCAGCCGGCACTGCATAATCCACAGCTTCCGCAATATTCTCCCTCTCTACTGTCGCACCATCTATATCATGCTTGAGTACAAAGGCAATCTCAAATTCAATACGCGGTTTGATGTACCGGCCTGTATCAATCGGTTTTCCTTCTTCGTGGATCATATCATCAAAGATATGTCCATAGTCCGGCCGATCGACACCGAGCATCTCCTGCATGGCTTTACTCGTCAAACCGATCTTCTTCCCTTTGACCACTGCACCATCAGCCTGTCTCTTCTCCACATACTCCAGTTGAGTCTGATAAGCATCATCCACTGTAATATCCGGGTACCTTTCTGTAAATGGTGCAATTGGGGTTCCCGTCTTTTCTGCTTCGTATATTTCCTTGCCGAGCGCATGTTGTACAGTCATTATGTCTACCTCCTATTGGGCTACCATGTGATAGAACGAATATGAAGCGATGCGCCTATCCCATGTAATGGCAATTTCATGCTGGTTGATCTGATCCATCAGACACTTTTTGGTGAATATGATTTTTTTGTGCTCCCGGTCGACGTAGATCTGGGTGAGATGCTGGGAGCCGCGTGCTTCAATGATTACATCATATATGCCATCCTGAGGGAGCAGATAGTACTCCTTGAGTGACAGGTAGCCATCTGAAAGCTCTGCACATGTCCGGTAGCGCCGACCGAGCATCTGACGCAGCTCAGCTACCCTCCCTTCCAGGATGGCTGCCCGAATGCGGGTGGAACTGATCTTCTCGCCGGCATGTTCGACCTTCTCTATTTTGGATACACCAATCTGCTGATCGGAGTCCCGGTACAATCGATCGATTGTACCCTGGCCTTTGAAGCCATATGAAAAATCATAGCCTGCCACCGCATGGATTGTGTCAAATTCCGACAGGTACTCTTTTACATACACTTCCGGCGAAAGCGAGGCAAACTTTTTTGTAAACCGCACGATATAGAAACGGTCGACGCCGAGACTCTCCAGCACCCTGGCCTTCTCCTCCAAGGGCATGAGATAGTCGACCCTCACCCAGCCGTTCGACAGCACCGTCTTCGGATGCGGGAAGAAGCTCATCACATCGAGTGCGGCACCCGCTTTTTCGGCTTCTTCTGCTGCAGTGCCGATGACTTGCTGATGACCTTTATGCACGCCGTCAAAAAAACCCAGTGCCATAACATTCTTCCGTGAATTTTCTTGCCATTCAGCCAGGTTATTATCGTCTATGTGAATGATTTCCATATATCTCGCCTCCGCCTTGAGCGTATTGGATCGGTGATGCTATTGAGTGACTTCTTCGAGCGCTTCCAGGCGACGATACTTGCCGCAGTTGAAGATGAGCGGGTCACCCTCTTCGAGCACCAGGTCGTTCACCTTGCCGATGAAGAGGACATGGTCCCCTTCCGTATGTTCATTGTAGACGTCGCACGACAGTTGGCACAGTGCATCCGATACGACCGGCACACCAGCCAGCGTATCGAATTCGAATTTATCTTCGAATTGTTTCTGGCCCGCGAATCTCATGGACTCCTCCTGCTGCTCGCAGGACAGGACGTTCACCGAGAACTTGCCGCTCTGGCGGATCCGCTCGAGCATCTTCGCATGGTTGCCGATGGAGATGACGATGAGCTTCGGATCAAGTGAAACGGACATGAACGCGTTCGCCGTCATACCGTATACCTCGCCTTCCACTTCCGTTGCGATGACGTTGACGCCTGTTGCGAATTTTCCCATTGCATTTCTGAATTGACGATCTTCCATATATAATTCCTCCTTGATTTTTAATCTACAGTGACATAATCTTCATCCGGCAATTTTTTCGGTGGCTCTTCCGCCGGTTCAGTCTCAGCCACATCTTCATCATCTTTCTCAAATAGTCTTGATTTCTGGATGGCAAAGTAAAGTACAATACCTGCCACAAGTGCAGGAGCAGCGCCGTAAAGTGCCAATATTATGGCCATAAGACCTGCCACGCCCATTTCCGCTTCTTTCTTCACCTGCTGCATACCGATCGTGATGCAGAGATAACCTGTAAGTATAAGTGTAATAGACAGAGCAATCGGTAAAAATGGCCTGAAGAACGATACGAGCGGCAGGAGCATGATTCCTACAGAGAACGCAATCAGCATGGAGTTCGTCCCCGAAAATATCGACTGCATGGATTTCTTTCCATACGTATAACGTTCTGCCACAGATGCAGTACCTGCAGTGAATATAGGTCCCGCCATGCCCGGGTGCGGGGCAAAAAGCGAGTTCAACAGGTTGCGGGCAAATGTGACCTTATGGAGCATGCTGAAGTTGTACTCAATCTTCTCGTCGGGCCGCATTTCCTTCGCACGGTTGATGACCTGCTCCCCTACAACAATGTCACCATAGGCAATTACATATGCCATGATGGCAATCGGTATCGCATTGATGAACATTTCAAGTGACGGGAAACCGATTACAAATGGACTGATCGCCCATACTTCCTGAAGGGCGAGTGGGGTGATGCCCCACTCTATCGCAGGAAAGTTATATTCTCCGACTGCCACACCTACACCGATAGCAAGTAATATCGCAGGCAATATCCCATAGCTGGCAATTTTGCGCATGAAGTTACTTTTTCTCGACAGTCTCCTGAAGTACATCGAAAACATGATGAAGAGACAGAATATCGCACCGACAGTGATTGCAACGGGTGTTTCGGAAAGCCTGCCACCAGGCTCTATCTCAGTCATGATTGCTGCAATCCCTGCTCCAATGAGTATCCCTGCCTTCAAGGAAGCCGGCAGATTCTTGACCACTTTTTCTCCAATTCCACTGATGCCGAATATCAGGAAAATGAATGCCAGGACCATCTGTACGGCAATGACAGCCTGTACCGCTTCCGGCCCGGGTGGATATCCTTGAAGAAACACTATGATCAATGGAATGAGCGCAGTGATGAAGCCTGCCACGAATGGGACGCCCATCGATGACGGCAAAAGCATCAGAAACTGATTCAATATCGTAATGGTCAAAGCAGCTTCATAGGATATCCCCATGAAAGAAGTCATGATCTCTATCATGCTGAGGCCAGCTGTGAACAGTACTAAGCCTTGTATGAGTTCAGCCTTTTCCAAACGATAATGTATGAATGGCAAACGGATCTTGAAAGATCCCAACGGCCAGTACGGCTGTTCTTCACCATCTTTTCTTTTTTGATTGAACAATACACTCCATCCCCCTTGTGAAGAAAAGATGGGTGTCCCGGGAGACGCCCATCTATTTGTCTACTTTACTGGTGCCTTAAGAAAATCCTTGATGACCTTATTGAACTCTTCAACCTGCTCCCATTGTGGCCAGTGTCCTGCATCTTCAATTACAGTCAGTTCCGCTCCTGGAATCATATCCTGAATCGGTTTTGCCTGCTCGACTGTGGAAGTCGGATCATGGTCTGTCCATGCAAGCAGCGTTGGCGCCTTTATTTTGCTGCACCAGGAAGGGTCCCAGATATACTGGCTGCGTGCTTCCGGATCTTGAAGGTGGACGATATTGTATACCGCTTCCTGATAGGAAGGTTGTGTATAGATATCGTATCTTGACTGGATCAGTTCATCTGTTACGACACTTTTGTCGTACATCAGCCATTCAAGGCGTGTTTTGACATTCTCATAGTTCGCTTCAACGACCGCTTTGATAGTGGATTCCTTGAGTCTTGCCATGATTTCAGGATCGCTGTTGACATTGCCTGGTGTATTCAGCACCATCGCCTTGACGTATTCAGGGTGTTCCGCTGCAAACCATGCGGCAACCCAGCCGCCAAGTGATTCACCGGAGAGATACACTTCTTCAAGTCCCAGGGCATTGATGACGTCCAGCAGATGATCGCTGTATGCATCGATTCCATATGGCTTGTTCGGCTTATCCGTATAGCCATGGCCAAGCATGTCGATGCAGATGACCCTGAAATCTTCAGCTAGTCCTTTGATGTTCTTGCCATATGCTTCAATATGGCCGCCAGTGCCATGCATCAGGATTAGAGGTTCACCTGTTCCTGATTCCATTACACGCGTTTTCACACCATTAGCATCCAAATAATACAATTTAAATTCAATATCCTGTACTTCAGTCCAAAGTGACACAAAAATTCCCCTTTCATATTTCAAATATTATAGATATATTCAGTAGTCAATTGTCTATTTCTAGTTATTTATTTTAGGTTTCACCCAGTCCTTGTTGACCGGTGTTGTTTCGAAGAAACGGTCTGGTACAGAAGGACCCCACCAGAGCCTGCCGTTGGCATCGTAGTCTTCTTTCGTCCAGCCGATTGGCGGCAGGTCCGTATCACGGTTGTAGTCGCCAGAATAGATTTCGATGCGGTGGCCATCCGGATCCCTGATATACAGGAAGAATGCATTACTGACACCATGACGCCCCGGGCCATACTCTACAGCATCGCGGTATCCGGCATCTGCGAGAAGGTCTGCTGTACGGACAACACCTGCCACTCCATCAACGATGTAGGCAATGTGGTGGAGTGCCGCCTCATCCTGTTTTACGAGCGCAACATCGTGTGTGGACGTTTTAGCCCTTGTCCATGCAGCGAACTTTTCATCGCCATCCTGGACGAATTCTGAAATGCTGAAGCCGATCGCTTCCCAGTATTCCCAAGCTTTATCTACATCAGTCACACGGAGATTCATGTGATCGATGCGTACAGGCGGTATTCCGTTGAAAATGTGTGTATTGCGCATCGGCAGTTTGTCGACTCCCATTGCTCCTTTGCCCACGTCCACTTGCTCCATTGCGTGATAGAATTCTACAGGATGACCGCTCGGTTCAGCGACTCTGAGCGTCCGCCCACGACCCGGATGGGAACTTTCGACCATTTCCGTTTCAATGCCCATCTCATGATGCTTCTTCTCGAGCTCGTCCAGATACTCTTCACTGGACACTCTGAGACCAAAGCTTGCAAGTGATGCTTCTTCTCTCTTTGTCAGCACAAGTGTATAGATATCAAATTCGTCTGTAGCTTTAAGATAAAGGCTCTCGTCTGTTTTATTCACTTTGATGAAGCCAAGTGTGTCTACATAGAACTTTTCTGATTCTGCCAAATCTGTTACATATAGCTCAATTTGTCCCAGTCTTAAAATCATCGCGTTCAATCCTTTGCTTTTATATTTGAATTTTAACCTCTTACCTTACTGTCAAAGCCGAATAGATCCTGTCCATATGCTGCAACTGAGTCTTCGTAGAGAGAAGTCTTGTGTGTTGCAAGAGATACGATATCCCTGAAGAAAAGTTCGATTGGTCCGCCTTTGTAAAGCGCGCCACCGCCAAGAGTAAGCAAAATCCTCATGCCGATTTCAGTCGTCGTTTTGATGATCTTCGTACGAAGTGCAAAGAACTCGGAGTTTGGTGTCTCGGCACCATTTTCTTCATATTCTTCAAGCAATGTGATGTATTTATCGAGCAATGCTTCCGCCGTCTTCAATTCCGTCGTTATTTCAGCCATGACCCTCTGGCTTCTTGGGGATTCGCTTTCTCTCACACCATCCATGAGGCGCACGCGCTTCTCAGTCGCCTTCTTGAATTCCTCGATCATTCTTTCGGCAGCGCCTACTGCCATGACAGGGAAACCGAAGTAGAATGCCGGGAACAGAGGCACATGGTATAGCGGGTAATCCTTTTCATAATCGTCATCTGCAGGACGACGGATTTCTTCAGCCTGCTCCGGCATGAAGATCATATCATCCGGTACAAATACATCTTCGACGATGATCTGGTTGCTTCCACTACCCCGCAGTCCAAAAGTATCCCAATTTTCTACGATTGTGAACTGGTCTTTGTACAACATCGGAAGTATGACTTCTTTTCCGCCTTCTCCATTATCCACCTTTACACCGACACCGACCCAGCTTGCGTGGTTGATGCCGCTCACAAAATTCCATTTGCCGCTTACCCTATATCCGCCTTCTACTCTTTCAGCTTCTCCTACTGCTGCAAATATATCTGCAATCAATCCACCATCATTGTAGATCTTTTCCTGGCTTTCCTTCGGCAAGTAGGCCGGAAGCATATTGTGCAGTGGATAAAGGAAGGTGAGCCATGCTGCCGATACGTTATAATTGGCAACTTTTCTGAGCACTTTTACAAAAGTCCTCAGGCTGACATCTGGTCCACCCTGATTTTTGGGAACCATCATCTGGGTGATGCCCACCTCTTTCATCAATTCAACTACTTCAGATGATACGCTCGCATCTTCCTCAGCCTGTTTGGCTTGTGATTCCGCCAGTTCACCGACACGTCGTGCACCTTCAAGAAGTGCTTCTTCAGTTAATTCAGGTTGCTTAACCAGTTGCTGGGCCATATAAATCATTCCTCTCATCAGAAAATTCTGTAATGTATGCGATTTCAAAACTATAGTCCTTATTCTAATTCAAAAATTTTCTGATAACTAGAGCATGAAATGTTCTTGGTTTAAAAATAAATGAACACTTTTTGTTCATCTTACAGCTACCCACCCCAATACTTAAAACTTAATATCCTTCAAAACGATAAGCGCTTTCATTATAAGCAATAGATTGTTACTCACTTCCGGATCACGCAAATCCTTTTCCAGAAGATCTTCTATCCGTTGAATCCGGTGTCTGAGCCCACTCATCGACAGGGAGAGATCATTCGCAGTATTCTTCAAATTGCCCCCATTTCCCAAAAAGCAGTACAGGGTTTCAAATAACTCATGACTTTTGTGATTTTCAATATCATAGAGGGACTTTAACTGATCCTGTGCCAACATTTGGATACTTTCAACATTGTTTGAATTGATCAGTACACCTACTACACCGAGCTCATCGTAGTAAAGGCGGTCCTTACGGATGGCCAATCTCAATGCAATACGTGCTTCTTCATATCCTTTCACCGCATTTTCAATGTCCTGTCTGACCCCGCTTATCCCCATGTGGAAGTTCATATGTTTCAGGTACTGCCCGATATATGATGTATAGTCGTCCATGATTTCATCCATGCGTTCCGGATCGAAGAGCATGATGATGAGCTTATCATCCTTGTATCCTGTCAGCACCTGCTGTCCTCTGTTACGGTAGTACTGATAGGTCAAATCCAGCAGCTGCTCCTGGAAATTGAATTCTTCCTCAAGTGTCTCTTTTTCATTATCATAATCCACAGCGACGAGCCGATACGGTTGTGAAAAATCAATGTCTATGAATTTACCGCGTTTCAGCAATTCCGCTTTGGGAATTTCTTCATTGAGCACCTGTTCCAGGTAACTGCCTTTCATACGTCCCAATGATTCAAATGCTGCCTTCTCATTAAGAAGAACAAGTGCGGCTGCACTGGCAAGGTGCTCCAAGTACAGATACTCCGCCTCATAGTCACCGGATTCCTTCTTTCCAGTGATCATCGAACAGTAACCAAGAAGCTGCTTCTGGACTAGAACAGGAACGACGACACGGTTATAGTGTTCCAGTTCAAAAATTTCCTTTCTCGAGGAAAGCGTATATCTATTCTGCTCTTTGACAAGGAAATTCGGCACCAGTTTAACCGTCGCTTCATACAGGTCTTCCCTTTCTTCTTCAGTCAGACCGGAACTGGCTATCGTTTCCATGGATAGATTTTCTATCGTCACAGGTGATTTAAGTATCTTTCCCGCCTTATCGGTGATATCCTGCAGCCCTCTGCCGTTCACCACTTCACCTGTAAGTTCCTTCTGAAAGCTTGAAAGTCTGGTGATGAATTCGGTCTGCTCCAGCAGATTGTCATATGTATATTCAAGCTCTTCAAGAATAGGGGTGCGGTCGAGGAGGTCCTTGACGCTCTGTTTGACGTCCTCCCCCCATACTTCCTCAGGACGGACCATCCATTGGCAGCTGTCATGCCCCGCCCCCACACACGTAATCTCTTTTGCAATCAATGGCTTCTTGAAAATTGTGGACATGAATCCGCTTGAATAGCCGGCCAGAGTATGGCAGACCGGCTCGTCCGATAGACCGAAGTGCTCCATATGCTGTTCCACTTCATAGGATCCGAACCATTCTCCGCGGCCTATCAGCGTCTTTAATGACCCATCCGCGTTGTATTCTATATCGCACCGGTGGTCCACTCCATTGATGTGACCCGATTTTATATGCTTTATCGGTCCATCCACCACAAGCTGTGCCAATGGTTGACCTGTCTTCATCAGCTCAAGTCCGTCTGCCTTCCCCATTTCCCAGCCGAACTGGAAAAGGAAGCTGTCCATCCTTTCCACGCCGATATGCTTGGCGACCTGGATGCGCAGTATCCCCATGGAATTTGCAGTGGAAACGATCTTCCGGTCATTTTTCGGTATATTCTTCTCTCTGATACGCTTGTCCTCAACTGAAACTTTCATAGAATGCCTCCTTTATGAATTGCAGAAAGAAAGCTCAAGACCAGGTGTCTTGAGCTTTCATCAGTCATGCGTTCTGCTTCTCTTTTGCGAGTTCCTGTGCAACACCGACAATCCAGTCTTCCTGGCCGCCGACGGCGCCCATTTCGGATATCCTTGTCAGAATGTCCCGGGCATCGACACCATACTCTTTTCCTGCACGTTCAGCAAACAGCAGGAAGCTGGAGTAGACGCCTGTGTAGCCCAGCGTCAATGACAGGCGGTCGATCTGTACAGGCCTTTCCATCATCGGCTTCATCAGATTCTCTGCCGCATCCATCGTCTTGTACAGGTCGAGGCTGTGTGAGATGTCCATCCGGTTCATCACTGCCACCAGCTGTTCTGTCGCCGTGTTTCCTGCACCGGCTCCCATGCCGGCGAGGCTTGCATCTATCCGATTGGCCCCTTCTTCAATCGCTACGATGGAGTTCGCCACCCCAAGAGAGAGGTTGTTGTGGCCGTGGAATCCGATTTCCGTTCCGCTGGAGAGGTTTTCCTTGAACAGGGAAACACGCTGTCTTGTGTCATCCATTGTCAGGGCACCGGCGGAATCGACCACATAGATCGTGCCTGCTCCGTACGATTCCATCTTCTTCGCTTCTTCCAGAAGGTTTTCGGGTGTGGTCCTGTGGGACATCATGAGGAAACCGACCGTGTCCATGCCGAGCTGGGCTGCTTTGCCGATATGCTGCTCAGACACATCCGCTTCTGTACAGTGTGTCGCCACCCTGGCTACCTGTGCTCCGTATGAATGTGCTTTCTCCAGGTGTTCGATGACACCGATGCCTGGAAGCAGGAGGACGCCGACCTTTGCATTTTTGGCATTATCTACAGCCGTCCGGATGATATCCTCTTCACTTTCCTTTGAAAAGCCATATTGTATGGAACTGCCGCCCAGTCCATCCCCATGGGTCGCTTCAATGATATCCGCGCCGGAGTCGTCAATCGCCCGTGTGAGTTCGGCGATCTGCTCCTTCGAATACTGGTGGCGGATGGCGTGCATCCCGTCGCGCAGCGTTACATCATTAATCGTTACTTTTCTACCCATTATTTAAGCACCCCTTCTTTTTGCATACTTTGTGCGATGACTTCCCCAGTCTTTACAGCAGCAGATGTGATGATGTCGAGGTTCCCTGCATACTCCGGCAGGAAGTCCCCGTTCCCTTCAACTTCCACGGACACGGTGACGATGTCGCCTTTGATCACCGGGTCTGCCTTGAACCTGTAGCCAGGCACATAATCCTGTACATTACCAAGCATCTTTTCAAGTGATGCTTCAATTTCAGCCTTCTTGTCCTCGGCAGAGCCGGCCGTCTTCACATGAATCGTGTTTCTCATCAATATCGGCGGATCGGCAGGGTTCAGTGTAATGATCGCCTTCGATTCCTTGGCACCGCCCACTTCCTTCAATGCTCTCGCTGTCGTCACTGTGAATTCATCTATATTCTGCCTTGTACCCGGACCGGCACTTTTGCTGGAAATCGAGGCAACAATTTCTGCGTAATCCACATCGAGGACATCCGACACTGCTTTGACCATCGGGATTGTCGCCTGGCCGCCGCAGGTCACCATGTTCACGTTGTCCAGGTGCGGTATCTCCTCTTCTTTGAGATTGACGGATGGTACAAGGAAAGGCCCGACTGCAGCAGGTGTCAGGTCGATGGCTTTCTTGCCCATCTCCTTAAGTATCGGTGCATTGTGTGCATGTGCTTTAGCTGAGGTTGCTTCATATACGATATCTGCCAGTTCAGGCTGTTCCTTCAGGCCTTCAATACCGTTTGAAATGGCAACGAGACCATTCTCCTCAGCCTTTTTCAAGCCCTTCGATTCCGGATCGATACCAATCAATGCAGTTACTTCAAGTATGTCACTTCTCATCAGTTTGATCATCAGGTCGGTTCCGATATTTCCGGATCCGATGATTGCGCATTTAATTTTGTTGTTTGTCATTTCCATCCCTCTTTCTATTTTTTAAGTTCCTTACTGTTGCAGCAGTATTCACACGCCTGTCTGAGATGGTCGGTAAGCAGCTGCTGGGCCTTCTGGACCTCATCCCTTTCGAGTGCCTGGACGATATCCATATGCTGCTGGATGATCTCCTCCTGGTTCGTCAGCGCCGCTTCGCTCGTAATGTCGATCAGCGTCCTAAAGATATCGCGCTGTGCCGACCATAGATGTGAGAGGCTGGTGTTATCCGCCATCCTGACCAGCAGGTGGTGGAAAGCCAAATCGATCTCGATGTCGCGCTGTTTATAATAGTCCGCTTCCTCCATCTGCTGAATGTACAGCAGCAGCCTGTCCTTGTTGTTCCTGAACCTTTCGGAATCGATCTGCCCAAGTGCATGGGTCTCAAGAAGAATCCGTGTGTCGTAAAGGTTCTCGATGTCCTTCTGTTCAAAACCGATTACTGCCGTACGTCCATTGGAATGTTTCTCCAGCAGATTTTCGGCAACCAACTTTCCAATCGCCTCCCTGACCGGGCCGCGGCTGACTCCAAGTTCATGGGACAGAGCGGTTTCCACCAGGGCATCCCCTTTTTTGTATTTTCCCAATATGATGTCTTTGCGAAGATGATCGACAATTTGAGAAGCGATATTCGTTTTGGTAATCAAATTGTTTCCACCTCCGTGAATATTCTGAAATGTAAACAGTAAACATTAACCTAAGTGTAAGAAACCGTTTGCATAAAGTCAAGTAAAAATTCTGAAATTTACCCTTTTGACTTTTTAAATGCCGAGCAGGATGAGACATATGGGTATCGTAATAAGGCTGATTAATGTGGTCACCAATGTAGAGAAGGAAACGAGGTTGGGCTTTACATTGAACTGCACTGCAAGCATGGTCGAGTTGGCGGCAACAGGCATCGCGTTCAGTATGATGAATACCAGCTTCATCGTCTCATCCACCGGCATGAAGAGGACGAGGATTGCTGCCACTATGGGTGAAATGAGCATACGGACGACAACGACAGTTGTAATATCCTTCACTTCAAACTTCTCCTTCGTAATCTGTGCAAGCTGCATTCCGAGGATCAGCATGACGACTGGAATCGCCGCATTGCCTGTCATCTGTATGATTTCCATCAGCTTGTCATCGATTCCAACGTTGCCAAGCTGCAGGAGAACACCCGCCAGTGCTCCATATATGACCGGAATCCTGAAGATGCTGGCGAGTGCTTCCTTTGCAGATATCGTTGCCCCATTGCCGAAGGAGGCGATGAATATGCCGACCGAACTGATGATGAAGCCGTGCAGCACCATCAGGACGATGGCGTAGTCGAATGCAGTCGCTCCGATTGCAAACAGCACGACGGGGGAGCCATAGTTGCCGCTGTTCGGAAACAGGGTGCCGAGCAGCATAGCCGAAATGTCCTCCTTGTCCGATTTCATGAAAAAACCTATGGCTACTGTCACCCCGGCAAGAATGGCTGTAATGACCAGGGAGAATATGAACAGATACAGATAGTCGACCGTGATTGCGTTGCTGTAGAATGTATCGAAAGTCAGCAGCGGCAGCAGTATGTATAGCGATAATGCGGAGATTGATTTTATATCCATGTGAAGCAGTTTCTGGGCTATATATCCTGTAGCGAATATAAGAAAAACCGGGAGTACAATCATCACGAGTTGCATCATCTTCACCTTCCTTTCTTATTTTCATCTTCTTTCCATCATAGATTATTATGGCATCAAAAAGAAGCCAGGCAGATGCCTGACTTCAATATTCAAAACTAGCTTCTTCTTAAAAAGAGCACGATTGCTGCAATGATGCCGAGCAGGAAGAGGACGACTGCCCCGATAATCAGCCCGATATTGGAACCGCCTGATTCAGTCTGCTCGCTCTCCTGTGCAGTATCGACCGCTTCTTCACTGGTCTCATCCTCTGCAGATTCTTCGGATGACGCTTCATTCTCTGCTGTTTCTTCTTCCGTCGGTTCTGCAGTCGTTTCTTCCTCTTGCGTCTCCTCTTCAGTTGACGCTTCTTCTGTACCCTCTTCGGTCAGCTCTTCTGTACTCTCCTCAGCAGACGGTTCCGTACTCTCTTCCGTCGCTTCTTCGGTGCTTTCCTCAACCGTTTCTTCCGTCGAAGGCTCAGTGCTTTCTTCCTGTACGGCCTCTTCAGTACTTTCTTCGGCCACTTCCTGATCCTCATTGTTCGACAGCGCTGTAGAGAGTGCAGAGTCCGCTTCATCCAGCTGATCCTGGGTGATCTGGCCGTCGTTTAAGAGTGCATTCGCGTTCTCAAGTGCGGATTGGAGTTCGGGCGTGCGGGATTCCATCGGAATCTGTTCCGCTTCATTGACCGTCTGCTCCAGTCCGGATGTATCCACTTCAGGGGCATCGCTTACATTGGTGGTTGTTGCCGTCCTGAAATATGAGGTCAGCAATGGATTGTCATTCTGGTCCATTGCACGGACATGGTAGTTGTATGTCGTCGATGTGTCCAGTCCCTCATCCTGGTAATGGGCTTCCTGCGTCGTATCGATTAGCTGGTCATCCCGGTACACTTCATAGTATGCCGCACCCTGAAGCGGGTCCCATGAAAATTCCACAGTATTCCCTGTCGCGCCCTGGATGGTCACCAGTCTGTTGTGGAACGTCTCCATGAATTGATAAGTCTGCGGAGCACGCTCGGCCAGACGGGCACTCGCATTGCCACCCAGGTAATACATCGCAAATGTCTCTGCAAAATATTCACCTGGTGTATTGAAGTAGCCCGGCACCTGATGGTCGCGGAAAAGGTTGTCCTTCTCCTGTGCCATGATGTCCCTGAACGCCTGCGACTCACTTACTGTAAACCCTGCTGCATAGCTGTCCACGGCATGGCCGTATTCATGGAGCTCAAGGTTGATTGTCGAGTGTGAGTTCCCGGGATTGCTGTATCCGATTCTTGCAGCTGTCGTATAACCGCCGGCGCCTGGGACATCATCCCAAGTGCGTCCTGTACCTTCCCACCCTCTTGGTGTTACACCTGAAAGATACTCGAATTCCGGCAGTTCTGTAAGCGGCTGATCCATAAGTATGATTCTGACGCCCGCACGGTTCGTATGAGCCAGGATCCGTTCATCCACCCTAGCGAGCCGGTTGATCATCGCCTGGGCTTCATTCGCATCATAGCTTCCGTCATTATCCCTGACTTCAACCATGTTCTGTAGACTCGGACTGGCAGCAGATGCCTGCTGGGGTGCAAATCCAGTAAACACCAGCATGAGGCCGAGTACCATCACAATTCCTGTGAGGGTTTTCTGTTTCATATTCTTCCCCTACCTTCGCATATGTTACCTGGTACTCCTCTTCCCGTAAATCGGGTGTTTAGACACGAAGTTTCCTCTCATTTGATGTTATTCTACACTATAGTGCCAAACCTGTTTAAAGGCAACCAAAAGAAGACAATATTCCAGAATCTTTCACAATTGACTCTAGTAGACTGTCTTCCCTTCAATACACATCATAATGGTTTTTCAGACATGGTTCTGATGAAACGATGATGATGATTCACCCCATAGTGTCTAAACAGATTTCTTGCAATTAAAAATGATCATCCGTCATATGAATGCAGAATGGCCATACCTTTAGCAGTATCTAGGTCAGGCTTTCCCTCACGACTTTCTTGTAGTGGACCAGTGACAGCAGTGCAAAAAGGGAATAGAAAAGTGCATATACCCCCATCACAATCAGCATCGGCGTCCACATTTCAGTGCCAAAAAGGAACCATCCGGCGTTCACTGCGAAATAGGCATGCAGCAGGCCGATCAGCAGTGGCACCCCGAAGGTGATGATCATTTTGAACGATAGCCCCCTGATGATTTCACGTTCCGAAAAGCCGAGTTTCCTGAGTACATTGTAGCTCCCCTTTTCATCCTCGCTTTCACCGACCTGCTTGAAATAGAGGATGCATCCTGATGTCACGAGAAATGCGAAGCCGACAAACGCAATGACGAACATTGTCATGCCGGAAGCCTGCAGCTGACCCGTTTGCTGCTGTATTTTGGATTCAAAGGCCGGGTTCTCCTCACGATTCATCATATTCAAGATATCCATACTGTCGCCTTCAGTGATATCGATGGCATGCAACATCTTGACACCCTGCTCCTGCATCTCTTCGGACTGATGCTCGGAGAGCTCCTGATAGACCGTTTCGTCGACAATGGCTGTAGGTGAACCGTAGGAAACCATGCTTGGAAGAACCGCCGCCTCCTTTATGTCAACGAGTTCAAGCGAACGTTCGTAGTCATCCGAGACGAATGTCATGGGTGCATGCAATGTATAGTCGATGAAGGTCTGCATGACACTCGGCGTGCCGGTGATGATGGTTTCATTGGGTCCTAGTGCGACTGAACCAAAATGCGCCTCACTCACAACATTCACATACAGAGTCGAACCGTTAAAATCCAGTGCCTCGAGATCAGCACTGATTGCACCTTCCGTCTTTGCCTCGTAGTCGACCGCCGGCATTTGGATGCTTTCGTAATCCACTCCTTCTTCATCGAGGAATTCCTCATAGAATTCCAACGTTTCCTCTTCATAGAACACATAATCATGCGGCATTGTATTTTCGACCATCTTCTCTGTAGAGTAGTAGGTGATGTAGGACAGCGACATGAGGCCGATGCTGAGGGCACTGATGACGGCAATCAGCGTCAGCAGGAATGCATTGGACTTCATCTTGTACATGATCCTTGTCAGGGAGAGGACATCCGTCACACTCACGTGTCCCTTCTTCGATTTTCTGATCATGTTCAGCACGAAGGCAACTGAAAATTTGAATGTGATATATGTTCCGATGATCGTCAGACCCAGCACACCGAATACAAGCAGAAAGATAAGGGAGACATTCTCCATCAGCTGTGTGGAGAAGTAATAGCCGACTGCCACCATGGCGAGCCCAAGGACGCCCATCAGCACTGTGCCCGTGCCGAGACGCCTTGTATCCGATTCGCTTGTCCGATTCATCGTCATCATCTGCAGCAGTCTTGTCCGCTTCAGGAAAATGAAGTTCTGAATCATCAGCAGAATGAATATGCCGATGAACAGCAGCGCCGTCTGGCCCACTGCCGCCATTGAAAAGTTGAGTCCGACGGAAAGTTCGACCTGCATGATCCTGAGCAGGATCATCATCAGCATCCTGGACAGCAGGAACCCGAAAAGGATGCCCACCATCAGGCTGCCGAAGTAGATGATGGCATTCTCCAGCACCAGTATCCTGAACACTCTGCCCCGGTTGAGTCCGATGAGCTGGAAGAGCGCAAGTTCCCGGTTCCTCCGCTTCAGGAAGATGGTATTTGCAAACATTACGAACGTGACGATGATGACGATCAACAGGACTGAACCGACTACAAATCCGGTCGACATCATCGTCCCTGAAGACAATTCCTCGGCGGCACTCTCGTCCTTCGACATGAGTACGAAAGAAAAGTACAGGGAAACACTGAAAATGAGCGCGAAGATATACAATCCATAGTTTTTGATGTTCCTGAAGAAATTCTTCAGGATGATGCGGTTAAGATTCAACGCCGACACCGCCCAGCACGCTCTGTGTATTCATGATTTCCTTATAGAATTCCTCCTGGGGACGCCCGCCCCGACGCAGCGTCGAATATACCAGTCCATCCTTCAGGAAGATCACCCTGCCCGAGTAGCTTGCAGCTGTCGCGTCATGGGTCACCATCATGATGGTGGACAGGCTCGCCACATTCATCTGCTGGAGTTTCTTAAGAAGGTTGCTTGCCGACTTCGAGTCCAGCGCCCCTGTCGGCTCATCGGCAAAAATGATTTTCGGCTGATGTATGAATGCCCGGGCGGCGCTGGTACGCTGCTGCTGGCCGCCGGATATTTCATTCGGATACTTCCCACTCAGTTCATGGATGCCGAGTTCTCCAGCCACCCGTTCGAACTGACGGTCCACCTCATCCTTCTTCATATTCCTGATGGACAGCGGAAGCAGGATATTCTCCTTCACAGTCAATGTATCAAGCAGGTTGTATTCCTGGAAGATGAACCCGAGATCATTCTTTCTGAAGTGCGCAAGCTGCTTGTCCTTCATTTGGGTGATATCCGCGCCTTCAATCTGTATATGGCCGCTGCTCACACGATCGATTGAGCTCAGTACATTGAGCAGGGTCGTCTTTCCGGACCCTGATGCCCCCATGATGGATACAAATTCACCCTTTTCGATATTCATATCAATCCCTTTCAATACTTCTGTCCGGTTGAATCTGTTGCCATAGGACTTTTTGATGTCCTTTGCTTCCAGTATCATAATGACGCCTCCATCTGTTTTTTATCATACTTATATTCTATATGTATCCTGTCGGACAATCGTTCGATTTACATGACAGAAACAGAAGACCATGTGACATTTTCGTCACATGGTCTTCACTCTATGGAAAGTATTCCGTCCCGGAAAGATGATTACGACCCGTGTGCCTTCCCCATATTCGGAATCCACTTCAATTTTCATATTCATGGCCGCTGCAGCTTCCTGTGCAAGGTACAGCCCCATGCCGGTCGCCTGTGCATCCTCATGGTCGCTGGTCGAAGTGAAGCCTGCTTCGAATATCCGGGGGAGGTCCTCACTCCGAATCCCCCTGCCATGGTCGGTGACGGTGAGGACAAGGCGGTCATCTTCCATGGCGCTGCTGATGCGCACATCATCATCATCCGTATATTTGACACTGTTTGTAATGATCTGGTCAAGGATGAACGTGAGCCATTTGACATCCGTCTCCACTTCTTGTACTGCCAGATCGATATCAAAGCCGACCCCCTTCTCCATGCACAGGCGTCTGACCTTCTGGATGCTCCGCCTTACAAGCGGTTCAATTTCAACGCTTTCGAAATAGAGGTCATTCCGGATGTTCGGCAGGCGCTTCATGTACAGCATCTCATTCAGCATGCCATCAAGCCGCTGCCATTCATTGGCAAGCTTCGCCTTCTCCCGGCCTTCCAGATCGTCGATCAGCAGGTTCATCGTCGTCATCGGCATCTTCATATCATGGATCCAGCGGGTGAGGCCGTCCAGGCTTTCCTTCGTTTTGCCCGACTCCGCGTCCAGCCGCTCGTCATGTGATCGCTTCACCCTGATCAGGCGCTCATGTATGGCCTGCTGCTCGGCCGTGACAGGCTTTGGCAGGGTGTCGATGTC